>JBMTDQ010000010.1:0-40739 GCA_049432165.1 Ilumatobacteraceae bacterium | reverse complement strand
GTCTTGGGAAAGTGCTTCGCGATAACGGTCCAAAGGTGTTCCAAATCGAATCGACCATTAACACTGACGCATTCCCGTCTCCATTCGAATTTCTTTCTAAACGAGAGTGGGAATGGACTGCTCGCGATCGAATGACCTATCTCGCAACTGCGAAAACCCTCGATCGTCTCCCCCGTCGCGCCGCCCGCAAGATCTTCCACGGAATCGAAGCACCGTATGCCATGACCGGTGTGTACGCAGGCTTCACTGAAAGTGTGCATGAGCGCACGCTCGAAGATGTGTACCGCCAGCACATCGTTGAGGTTGAGGGCCAGACCGACATCCTTACGCTGGGAGTGCCCTTCATCAGTCCGTATAACCCTGAGTCGATCATGAACCCGATTTTGGTGATGTGCATGGGGTTGGGATACATGTTCAACATGTACCGGAACAAACCGCTTGTTCGTGAAGGTGGTGTCATCATCATGACTCACCCGACGTATCGCGACTTCCATCCGGTTCATCACCCGAGTTACATCGATTTTTTCGATGAGGTCTTGGCGGATACCAACGACCCTGCGGTGATGTCTGAGAAGTGGGAAAAGCGTTACGCCGAGGATGAGTGGTACCGCCATCTGTACCGCACTGGAAACGCCTATCACGGAGTTCATCCGTTCTATGCCTGGTACTGGGGTGCACACGGACAGCAGTGGGCCGGCAAGGTGATCATCGTTGGAGGTGATCCGACTGCCGTGCGACGAATGGGGTTCACGCCGGCTTCAACAATGGATGACGCCTTCGAGCTCGCTTCCGATGTCGTTGGCCGCTCACCATCAATCACTCACCTGCATGTCCCATCAGTGCTTGTCGCCGATGTGAAGTGACCGCAATGGCATCTAAGCGTCACCTCACCCGACGGGCCCAGCAACTTGCGGCGCGCACCGAACATGCCATTCGTGTAGTTGCTAAGCCACTTGCAAAATACGGCTTTCCTTGGCGTTCGCCGACGGTCCCAAGGGGTATCACTGTTCCCGAGAAGCCAGACACTCTCGGCGGCAACTTTGAGACCGACTGGGCGAGGCGTCCACTTGCATCGGTCTTCCGTTCGGCGTTTACGGCTGGCCCAATGAAGTTGATGACGACGGTTCTTGCTCGTCCAGAAGTGCTCGGACTCGATCGCTTGGCAGATCTTGCTCGAGTTGACGAGCCACCACCGCTCATTTTCGCCCCTGACCATCACAGCCACCTCGATACATCTGTCATGATTCAGGCCATTCCACCTGCTTGGCGTCGAGATCTTGTCGTTGCTGCGGCTGCCGACTATTTCTTTGACAAGCGTTGGAAGGCGACCTTCTCGGCGCTCGCGCTCAATGCGATCCCAATTGATCGCGAGGCAACGGGACGTCAATCTGCTGACCTGTTCCGCGACCTCATTGATGACGGAAGAAGTTTGCTGATCTATCCGGAGGGTGGTCGCTCCCCCGACGGGTGGGCCCAACCGTTTAAGGGAGGGGCGGCTTACCTCTCTGCGAAGACTGGAGTTGCAGTCGTACCTGTTCACATTGAGGGCACGGGTGCAATCTTTGGAAAAGGCATGAAGAAGCCCCGTCCGGGTCGCACGAGAGTGATCTTTGGTGAACCGCTTATGTCATTTCCTGACGAAAATACCCGTCGCTACAACGCACGTATCGAGGCTGCAGTTGGCCGCCTTACTGAGGAATCAGTAAGTGATTATTGGACTGCTGCACGTAAGGCCTCTTCGGGAGCGGCGAACCGACTTGAAGGACCGTCAACGACAAGTTGGCGTCGCAAGTGGCTCCTCACCGACCGACGTAATCGAGAAATTTCTGGTCGGAACAACCGACCTGATCGTTCGTGGCCAAATCTCGGACCCCGCCAGAATTAGAAATTCCTCCGGTCAGCAGTCGCCGACAGGAATCGCAATTGTACCCCCAAGCAAGAAGCTCAGGTAGGTCGCATTCGTCGCATTTGCACGAGCCAGCGCTTCTACAGAAATCGAATACTGTTCGGCGACCACAGTGGGGTTATCCCCTGACACAATCACGTGTTCAAGCACGGAACACCCAGTTGACGAACCATCAGACGAATTCTGGCTGCTCAACACCAGTCCTGCACCGGGCATGATTGCACCGGCAGGAATGATGACGGTACCTCCAATTGGGAATGCCGAATAGTCCGGATTCGAGCGATTTGCTTCGTTGAGCTGGGCCAGCGAGATGCTGTAAATATCGGCAAGATATGACGGATTGTCATTCGCCACAATCGTGTGCTGATAAGGCTCACCTATTTGACCAGGAAGAGTGGTGGTGGTCGTTGGAGCAATCGTTGTTGTCGTCGTCACAAGTTCTTTCACCACGTAAGACGTCGGTTGAATTGGCGAAACAGTCGGCGCACTCGAAGCCGCTCCCCCCGCACAACCAGCTGAAAGAACCGCAACAACCAGCGCACCTGCAAAACCAAGAACTATGCGGGGAGACATGCAGACATCGTACGTCCTTGACCGCGTTGAGTAGCGGCACTTGTTGTGTTAAGCGCCGAAAACGTCAGCCGCGTTTACACCAGCGGGCGGTCGCCTGGCTTCACAGGTGTCGGCAAACGCGACTGGTTCATGAGGTACGTGTCAACACCAGCGGCCGCAGAGCGGCCCTCTGCTATCGCCCACACAATAAGGCTTTGACCTCGACCCATATCGCCAGCGACGAAAACTCCCGGCACCGATGTCATAAAATTATCGTCACGTGCAACGTTGCCCCGCTGGTCGAAATCCACACCAAGTGTGTCTAGCCAAGACCCTTTCTCAGGCCCAACAAATCCCATCGCCAGGAACACGTAGTCGGCAGGCAACTCCCGATCAGTTCCTTCGATCTTCTTGAAGGCGCCATCAACAAACTCAACTTCGTGGATCGCCAACGCCTTCACGTTTCCATTTCCGTCGTCGACAAAACGCTCGGTGTTGACGCTGTACATACGTTCTCCACCCTCTTCATGGGCAGTCGATACCCTGTAGATCATTGCGTATTGCGGCCAAGGATTTCCGCCGGCTCGCTCTTCTGGTGGTTGCGGCATGATTTCAAGCTGCGTTACCGATGCAGCACCTTGACGAAGTGCTGTTCCAAGACAATCAGCACCCGTGTCGCCACCGCCGATGATCACCACATGACCACCGTTGACGTCGATGGCTGAAGACTCAGTGTCGCCGAGCTGCACCCGATTCGCAAGCGGCAAATACTCCATCGCTTGGTAAATATTCCCGAGCTCTCGGCCAGGCACAGGGAGGTCGCGCCACGCAGTTGCACCACACGCAAGCACGACAGCATCATGGGAAGCGCGCAGGACATCGATATCTACGTTGTCACCAACGATCGCACCCGTGCGGAATTCGGTTCCTTCTGCCGACATCTGCTCGATCCGGCGGTCAATATGGCGCTTCTCCATTTTGAACTCAGGAATGCCATACCGAAGAAGCCCGCCGATGCGGTCGGCTCGTTCAAGCACCGTCACACTGTGCCCAGCACGAGTCAACTGCTGGGCTGCGGCGAGACCAGCTGGTCCCGATCCGATCACAGCAACGCGTCGGCCCGTCGAGGAACTCGGAATCTGCGGAACGATCCAACCCTCTTCGAAGGCACGATCAACAATTTCAACCTCAACTTGCTTAATTGCGACGGCAGGCTGGTTGATGCCTACGACGCAAGCAGATTCGCACGGCGCAGGACACAAACGACCCGTAAATTCGGGGAAATTATTTGTCGCATGCAGGCGCTCGATCGCTTGACGCCAGTTATCACGATAGACGAGATCATTCCAATCCGGAATGAGGTTTCCGAGCGGACAACCGTTGTTGCAGAACGGAATTCCGCAATCCATGCAACGTCCCGCTTGGGTGCGAACCTCATCGGCCGGAAAATCTTCGTAGACCTCTTTCCAGTCACGGAGTCGGACCGGTACCGGGCGACGTTGAGGAAGTTGACGCTCCCATTGAAGGAATCCTGTTGTTTCACCCACGGGCAGCCTCCATCACTCGATTGATTGCCTCCGACTCTGACAGGCCTTCACGCTCTGCTGATTCGAGGACTTCAAGAACACGCCGATAGTCGGTTGGCATGATCTTTCTGAATTTGCTCACTTCGACGCTCCACGAAGACAACATTCGGTCGGCCGATTGGCTACCCGTCATCTCTCGGTGTCGCTCAACAATCGATTTCAGTTGATCGCGATCATCATCGGTCAATGTTTCAATTGCGACCATCTCAGGATTCACCCGACGATCGACGTCGCCATCTCGGTCATACAAGTAGGCAACTCCACCGGACATTCCAGCGCCAAAATTTCGGCCCGTTGAACCAAGCACCACGACCGTTCCTCCGGTCATGTACTCACATCCATGATCACCGACTCCCTCGACAACTGCAGTTGCACCCGAGTTTCGAACACAGAATCGTTCTCCAACCAAACCTCGGATGAAGATCTCACCGCCAGTTGCTCCATAACCGATGACGTTGCCTGCGATGACTTGATCTTCGGCCACAAACGACGCGTTTTCATCCGGACGAATAACGATGCGACCACCAGAGAGACCCTTTGCGACGTAGTCATTCGCGTCGCCCCAAAGGCGAATGTCAACGCCCTTGGGCACAAAAGCACCGAGACTCTGACCAGCTGAACCCTTGAAGTTGATCCTGATCGTTCCGTCAGGAAGCCCTTCATCACGCCACTTCTTCGTGATCTCATGCCCAAGAAGTGTTCCAACCGTCCGATTCACGTTCCGGATCTCTTCGTCGATGACTACGGGAATTGCATCGTCAATTGCAGTGCGAGACTTTTCGATTAACTCCTGATCGAGCGCCTCATCAAGACCATGGTCTTGACTCGTTGTGCAATGGAATGACTGCTCATACCGATTATCTGCTGGCATCAAGATCGGCGAAATGTCCAACCCAGAGGCCTTCCAATGATCAAGGGCTGGTTGGAAATCGAGAGCCTCAACCCGCCCAATCATTTCGTCGATCGTTCGGAAGCCAAGTTCGGCCATCAACTCCCGAACTTCTTGAGCGACGAACTCAAAGAAATTCACAACGAACTCCGGCTTACCAGAGAAGCGCTCTCGCAACTGAGGGTTCTGCGTTGCGATACCAACAGGGCATGTGTCGAGATGACAGACGCGCATCATCACGCATCCAGAGACCACGAGCGGCGCAGTTGCGAAACCATATTCTTCAGCACCGAGAAGTGCTGCGATGACAACGTCTCGTCCGGTCTTCAATTGACCATCCGTTTGAACAACGATGCGATCCCGAAGGCCGTTCATCACCAATGTCTGTTGCGTTTCAGCAAGACCCAACTCCCAGGGGCCGCCGGCATGTTTTAGCGACGTCAAGGGGGATGCTCCGGTTCCACCGTCGTGTCCGCTGATCAATACAACATCGGCTTTCGCCTTCGACACGCCAGCGGCAACAGTTCCGACGCCCATCTCGGCAACCAATTTGACGTGAATGCGGGCAAGCGGGTTCGCATTTTTCAGGTCGTGAATAAGTTGCTTCAGATCTTCAATCGAGTAAATGTCGTGATGCGGAGGTGGGCTAATGAGTCCAACACCGGGGGTCGAGTGGCGTGTCTTTGCCACCCACGGGTACACCTTGTGTCCCGGAAGTTGACCGCCTTCACCAGGCTTCGCACCTTGAGCCATCTTGATTTGAATGTCATCAGAGTTGGTGAGATATTCAGCCGTAACGCCAAAACGGCCTGAAGCGACTTGCTTGATTGAGGATCGACGCTGCGGATCATGCAAACGCTCTGAATCTTCACCACCCTCTCCAGTATTCGACTTTGCTCCAATCGAATTCATCGCAACCGCGAGCGTTTCGTGCGCTTCAGCAGAAATCGAACCGTACGACATTGCGCCGGTCGAGAACCGCTTCATGATCGATTCGGCAGATTCAACCTCATCGATGGAAATTGGTGTGCGATTGTCCGCAAACTTGAAGAGTCCACGAAGGGTTGCGAGCCGTGCGGATTGGTCATCAACACGTGAGCTGTATTCCTTAAAAATGTCCCAACGCTTTTCGCGGGTTGCGTGCTGCAACTTAAAGACGGTTTCTGGATTGAAGAGGTGGTACTCCCCTTCCCTTCGCCATTGGTACTCACCACCGACCTCAAGTTGCCGGTGAGCCCGCTGCTCAGGACGCTCCGGATGTGCGGCACGATGACGCAACGCCACTGCCTTCGCAATTTCATCGAGGCCGATTCCACCGAGTCGACTCACTGTTCCAGTGAAGTAACGGTCAATTGTTTCGGCTCCGATGCCGATTGCTTCAAAGATTTGGGCACCCGTGTACGAAGCCACGGTTGAAACACCCATCTTCGACATGACCTTTACGACGCCTTTTCCACACGACTTGATGTAACGCCGAATGGCGACCGCAGGATCTTCCCCGCCAAGACCGTGCATCCCCTCGATGATGAGGTCTTCGATACTTTCGAAAGCGAGATACGGGTTAATTGCACCGGCGCCGTAACCGATGAGGAGCGCCATGTGATGAATCTCTCGGGCGTCACCAGATTCAACGACCAGACCGACCTTTGTACGCTGCTTTGTCCGCACCAGATGGTGGTGAACAGCAGCGGTAACCAGAAGAGAAGGGATTGGTGCAAATGTCTCATCGGTGTTCCGGTCAGACAGGACGATGATCCGTGCGCCGTCAGTAATTGCGCCAGACACTTCGTCGAAGATTTCTTCGAGCCTGCGCTCAAGACCGACTCCACCTGACGACACCGGATATAGCGCTCGCACCGTGTGTGATACGAACTCTTCACGACCACCTTCGCCAGCAGCGTGAACAATTTTCGCGAGTTCATCGTTATCGATAATGGGGAACGGAAGAACTAATTGGCGACAGTTGTCGGGACCTGGCATCAGCAGGTTTCCTTCAGGTCCGATCGTCGATCCAATTGCCGTGACGACCTCTTCTCGAATCGCATCAAGCGGTGGATTCGTCACTTGGGCGAACAACTGCTGGAAATAATCAAAAATGAGACGAGGCCGATCTGAAAGAACCGCAAGTGGCGTGTCGGTACCCATCGAACCGATCGGCTCGATTCCGCTTTTCGCCATTGGCGCAAGAATGATCTTCAGTTCTTCGTGGGTATAGCCAAAGATCTGCTGACGGCGGCGCACGCTGTCGTGGCTGAAGACAACATGTTCACGCTCGGGCAAGTCCTCAAGGTTCACCATGCCCGCAGCAAGCCACTCTGCATATGGTTGCTCTGACGCAAGCCGCTTCTTAATCTCCTCGTCGTCGACAATTCGGCCCTCGCGGGTGTCGATAAGGAACATACGGCCAGGCTGCAAACGCCCCTTCGTGACGATCTTCGCCGGGTCAATATCGATGACACCGACCTCAGAAGCCATGACAACGAGGTCATCATCGGTCACCCAATAGCGACTTGGTCGCAAACCGTTGCGGTCAAGCACTGCACCGATCACTTCACCATCAGTAAACGTGACGCTCGCAGGACCGTCCCATGGTTCCATCAGAGCCGCGTGATAGCGATAGAAATCTCGTCGGTCCTGATCCATGTCAGCATTGTTTTCCCAAGCTTCGGGAATCATCATCAGGACTGCGTGCTCAATTGATCGCCCACCGAGGTGTAACAACTCAAGAGCCTCGTCAAAACGTGCGGTGTCAGACCCTCCTGGGGTACAAATCGGAAGGGCTCGATCAAGACCTGGCAGGAGATCAGTTGAAGCAAGCGCCTCACGGGCACGCATCCAGTTTTGGTTACCTTGAACCGTGTTGATCTCACCGTTATGAGCAACAAAGCGATACGGGTGTGCAAGTGGCCAGGACGGGAATGTATTTGTCGAAAAGCGCGAATGAACTAGCAGCAATGCACTTTCAATCAACGGGTTTGTGAGGTCAGGAAAGAAGGCACTCAACTGCGGGGTCGTCAGCATCCCCTTGTAGACGATGGTTCGAGACGAAAGCGATGAGAAATACACATCGTCAAGTTCATGTTCAATCCGTTTACGAGCAATGAACGTGAGTCGGTCCAAGTCAATACCTGCTCGACGGTCAGGAGCCGCACAAAACAACTGCCAGAACGATGGCATGGCAGCTTGAGCTGTCACCCCAAGGGTGCTTGGATCAACTGGGAGTTCGCGCCATGCAAGAAACTCGAGACCCTCGTCTTTAAGAATATTTTCAATTGCCGAGCGAGCGGCTTTGGAGGCTTCGGCATCTTGCGGGAGGAAGCCTATTCCTGCCGCATATGTACCAACGTCGGGAAGATCCACCGACACGACATCTCGGAACAACCGATCTGGGATCTGCAACAGAATGCCAGCACCATCGCCAGTGTCCGGCTCAGCGCCTGTTGCTCCACGGTGCTCCATGTTGGTAAGAGCAAGAAGACCTGTTTGAACCAGTTCGTGCGATTTTTCGCCTCGTAAGTTCGCGACAAAGGAAACCCCACAGGAGTCATGTTCAAAACGCGGGTCATACAGACCTCGCGCAGGCATCAAACTTGGCATCGTCGAATCTCCACTACTCAATAATTGGGGGGATGTAGTTCCGGGACGACGCTGGCCCAGAAGGAATATGTTACTTGAAATCCCGGCAAATGCCGATATTTCAGTCGTGGAGAACCGGCTCTCTCTTTTCGAGATTGGCCTGAATGACCTCGATTTGGTTCGGAGTGCCGATCAGGGCTGACACCTCGGTGCGCTCGGCAGCAAATTGATCGCCGGCCCCTTTCACGAAGGACGATGACAATAAGCGCTTGGCTGCTCGAACAGCATGAGGGTTTCTCGCTGCTATCTCACGAGCCATCGCAAGTGCAGTATCGAGCGGCGAATCCGACAGCGTTGTCACCAGACCGAGTTCAGCTCCTTCGCGAGCATCCAAGACACGAGCGGTGTAGGTCAACTCCCGTGCGACATCGGGACGTACAAGTTTGTCGAGAATGTGTGTGCCAGTCATGTCAGGGATAATTCCCCAATGCACCTCGCGCACAGAAAGCTGTGTATCAGGATGCGCCACTCGAATATCGGCGCCGAGTGCGATTTGCAGTCCGCCCCCGAGAGCATGGCCATGCATCGCAGCGATCACAGGTACTTCAAGTTCTTGCCAGACCCAACACACTTGTTGTCCGAGGTGAGTAAGCCCTGATTCTGTGAGCCGGCCCGGGCTGTTTGGATCCCCAGCCATAGACGGTCCGTCACCCATCATTGACGCAAAACCAGAGAAATCAAGTCCAGCGCAGAACGACGCCCCGTCGCCATGAAGAACCACTACTCGAACCTCTGGCATCTCCTTGAGTTTCGCCCCAGCCGCAGCAATGGCAGCAAATTGCTCCCCATCGAGAGCATTACGTTTATCAGCTCTATCGAACGTCACGAGCGCAACATGGTCATGAACCGCAATGGTCACACGGTTTGACGAATCGGCGCTGTTCGCTACAAAACCGTCAGGCAATTGAGTTGAGGTGGTGCTCATAACTCAATGCTTTCAGATCATCCCGTGACAGTACGAATTCTGATCTCACTTCACTGCGATGTCGTGTACCTATGTCTGCAAAGATCTCACCATGACCAAGCTCAACCTCAGTGCCGATGAAGTTTTGACCACCACCCGCAGCGTGCGCAAGCGGCTCGATTTCGAGAGAGAGGTTTCAACCGAGACCATCATGGAGTGCCTCGACATAGCTCTTCAGGCGCCGTCCGGATCGAACCGCCAAGGCTGGCAATGGATGTTCATTACTGATCAATCAGATCGAACGGCACTGAAAGAAATTTATGCCGAGAACTTCGCGGCGTACCGCCAGATGCCCCGGCCCGAGTACGCAGCCGATGACCCACGCACTGCAGCAACACCTCGCGTTGTCGACTCTGCGCAATACCTCGCCGACAACTTTGAGAAGGCACCAGTCCTTCTCATCCCTTGTCTAGAGGGCCGCACCGATGCCGACAACTCAGCAGCCTTCTGGGGCTCGCTGCTACCAGCAGTGTGGAGTTTCATGCTCGCATTGCGCGAACGCGGACTCGGCTCAGCCTGGACGACGCTTCACCTACCTAACGGTGGAGAGAAAAAGGCGGCAGATCTGCTCGGAATCCCCTTTGATCGATATTCACAGGCGGGCCTCTTCCCTATCGCCCACACCATCGGCACTGACTTCAAGATTGCTTCACGCCTCCCGGCTGCAGAGGTCAGCCATTGGGGCAAGTGGGGCGAGCGCCTGAGCTGAGTTCAATCTTCGCTCGGGACGCTTGCGTCCGTATAGTGGTCGCATGTCCGTGAGCGCATCAACACCGATCGAACTCGTCAACGCTGTCTACGCGTCTCTTCCCGAGAGAGTGGCTCTGGGGCGCACCCGTTTGGGTCGTCCTCTGACGCTGGCCGAGAAGATCCTCATCAATCATCTCGACGATCCCGAGGGTCAAGAGATGGAACGCGGGGTCTCATATGCAGACTTCAACCCCGATCGTGTTGCGATGCAAGACGCCACCGCTCAGATGGCTCTCCTCCAGTTCATGACGGCTGGGCTTCCAGAAGCGGCAGTCCCATCAACAGTGCACTGCGACCATCTCATCCAGGCAAAAGTCGGTGCCTCCATCGACCTTGGAGTGGCGGTCGACACCAACCGTGAGGTCTATGACTTTCTCCGGAGTGTCTCAGCCAAATACGGAATCGGGTTCTGGGGCCCAGGATCCGGCATTATTCACCAAGTCGTTCTTGAGAACTATGCCTTCCCCGGCGGAATGATGATCGGCACCGATTCACACACACCAAATGCTGGCGGACTCGGCATGGTTGCGATCGGTGTTGGTGGTGCCGATGCAGTTGACGTGATGACCGGCTTCCCTTGGAATGTTCGCTGGCCGAAGGTCATCGGTATTCACCTCACAGGTTCATTGAGTGGTTGGTCGTCACCAAAGGACGTCATTTTGGAAGTTGCACGTCTGCTCACGGTTGAGGGTGGTACGGGGGCAATCGTGGAGTATCACGGTCCCGGCGCCGACTCAATTTCAGCAACTGGCAAAGCCACCATCTGCAACATGGGTGCAGAAATTGGCGCAACCACTTCGGTGTTCGCATATGACTCAAATATGTCTGATTACCTTCGCTCAACGGGCAGAGGAGCTATCGCTTCAGCGGCTGACGCTGTCGCTGATGACTTGCGGCCAGATGAAGGGGCAACGTACGACCAGGTCATCGAGATCAATCTGAGCGATCTTCGTCCGATGATCAATGGCCCTCACTCGCCGGACCGTGCACATCGCACGGGTTCAGAAGTCGGCACCGCAGCAACTGAGAACGGTTGGCCACTTGAGGTTTCAGCTGCACTCATTGGTTCGTGCACGAACTCATCTTACGAGGACCTCACGAGAGCTGCCTCAATCGCCCGCCAGGCAGCCGCACATGGTCTGACCTCAAAGGTTGACCTCCTCATCACTCCAGGCTCGGAGCAAACCCGTGCGACGATTGAACGCGACGGAATCCTCGCTGATCTTGAAGCCGTTGGTGCGACGGTGCTGGCAAACGCGTGCGGGCCATGCATTGGTCAGTGGAGTCGCCCCGAAGACGCAACGGCGGTTCCAAACTCGATCGTTAACTCGTTCAACCGAAACTTCCCGAAACGTAACGACGGATCACCAAATACCTTTTCGTTTGTCACATCCCCAGACACGGTGATGGCGATTGCGCTGTCGGGTCGACTCGACTTCGACCCAGTGACCGACACCATCACTGCACCTGATGGCACTGAGGTTTCACTTGCCGCCCCTGTCGGTGAAGTATTGCCGGCCGCTGGATACGACCCGGGCGAAGACACCTTTACCGCTCCACCGACTGATCGCAGCGGAGTGGAGGTCGTTGTTGCTCCTACGAGCGATCGTTTGCAACTTCTTGATCCATTCAGCGCATGGGATGGCAATGACTATGAAGGTCTTCCGGTGCTCATGAAGGCCCAAGGAAAGTGCACGACCGACCACATCTCTGCTGCGGGACCTTGGTTGAAGTATCGCGGTCACCTTGAGAATATTTCAGGAAACCTGTTTGCCGGCGCGGTGAACGCCTTCGATGACGCTGTTGGCATCGGTCTTGATGTCACCGATGGCGATCGGCGAACCTACCCCGAAATTGCTCGGCGTTACCACGAGGCAGGAATCCAGTGGGTGGCAATTGGAGACCGGAACTACGGCGAAGGTTCGTCGCGTGAACACGCAGCGATGGAACCGCGTTTCCGAAATGGTGTTGCGGTGATCGCACGATCGTTCGCACGTATTCATGAAACGAACCTCAAAAAGCAGGGACTCCTCCCTCTGACGTTTGCCGATCCAGATTCGTACGAACAAATTGGCGAAGAAGATCGCATCGCAATCTGCGATCTCCCTCCGGTACCAGGTAAGAACGTTCGCTGTGTAGCGACTCGTCCAGACGGATCAACCTACGAATTCGAGACAACCCACACCTTCAGCCCAGAGCAGGTCGAGTGGTTCATCGCGGGCTCGGCGTTGAACATTGTCCGCGCGAAGGTTGCCGCAGAGTCATGACTAGCCCGCTGGGCGGTCTGAAGTCGGCCTGAAGTTTTCCGGCCACATCGAGCAGGGCCACTTGGCGATGGACACGCTCGCCCGTTATCGCAGGCCTTCTTGGCAGCTATGTCTTCCGAGTTATGGCTACCGAGCAAGGTCTGTGGTGAGGCCACGGCGGAATCCATTGTGATGTCGGATGGTCACGCCTTTGCCGGCGGTGGTCAGCGGCTCGAAAATCTCTGAAAAACGGGAAACGTCCCGATGGGGGGGCCGGGACGTCTCAACCTGGAATCCCTTTCGGGTTCCTCGAGCGGTACGTTGGGGGGTGTTCCGCGTCGATATTTACTTGTGAAATTATGCACGTGTTTATGTGCATCTTGCAAGCATATATCAGAGATATCCAGTATCATTTTTAGAGATGGATTTTCGTCAGCTCTCCACCTTGATCGCAATTGCAGATCATGGAAGTTTCTCAGCTGCGGCAAGGGCGCTCTACACAGTTCAGTCAAACGTTTCCGCACATATCGGACGTCTTGAGAAAGAACTTGGATCGACCCTCATCGACCGGCAAACCGGCCGAATGACAGAAGACGGACGACGCGTACTCGAGCGAGCTCGACGCATCATGCACGAAATGGACGACATTCGCTCAGATATGGAGTCGAATGACCACGACGTCAGCGGAGACGTGCGACTTGGTGTTATCGGAACAATTGCCCGATGGGCGATTCCCCCGATGCTGCGCCAAATGGCTGACAGCCACCCGCGGGTGCACGCTGTTGTGACCGAAGGAAGCTCATCTGCCCTCGTTCCGAACGTTGTTTCTGGGCTACTCAATGCAGCAATTCTCCACCTCCCAATTGACGATCCTGATCTCATCATCGAGCCACTCTTCGATGAGGAGCTCTTACTCCTCGCACCACAAGATCATCCACTCTCAGAGCGAGAATCCATTGACATCACCGACCTTGATGGAGTGCCACTACTACTTCCACCAGCGGGGGCCGGACTTCGGCGGATTATCGAGCGGAGTTCGCTTGAGCGAGGAGTTGCACTGAACTCTCTCGCAGAAGTCGACAGTATGCGATTGCTGGCAGCGCTTGCTGTTGACGGCCATGGCGCAACCATCGTGCCTGCAACCGCTCTTTCAGAAACCGAACTTGCTGGGGCTTCGATGGTTCATGTCAGCGGACTTCCTCGTCGACGGGTCGCCTGGGTTCGCAGACAGCGCCCTAACCCCTCTGCTGCCACTCGAGCAGTTCACGATGTCATTTCAGATGTCATCGGGCAACGAATCAGCGAGGACCAAGGTCTCCACAGCGGAGAGCTCTAGCGTTCAGGTCGCCCTGGTACGCAAACAGCTTCTCGCCAGGCTCAACGTCTAGTCTTGCTGCCATGACCCTTGATGACGTTGGAATTGTGACAGGAATTCCTGCCCCAGTCTCCGCCCGCGTCACTCGGCTCGATGACCGAAAAGTGATGTGGATTGAATTTGATCCAAGCGAGGTTGCGCATCCACTTTCTTCACAGATGACAACAATCATCACAGAAGGTTTGCGCACCGCGCTTGATGAACTCATACCTATTGTGCTGGTGGTAAATAGTTCGGGAGCTGACATCGCCGAGGGAGTCGCCCCGCTACACGGCTGGGGCGTCGCCGCGAGGTTGTTAACTAAATGCTCAGGGCGTGTGCCTACCTTCGCAATTGTTGACGGACCAGCCGTTTCTGGGCCAGCGTTGCTTCTCGGCCTCGTTGACTTCGTCATTATGACCTCAACGTCCTACGCATTCGTCAACGGTCCCCTCATCATCCGACAGTTCACGGGTGTCGATATCTCAAAGGATGAGCTCGGTAGCGCCTCGACGATGGAACGCTCTGCAGGACTTGCCACAGCAGTTGTCGGGAACCGCAACGAGGGCCGCGACGTGATTGAAGCGATCCTGTCGTACCTACCCGACCGAGTCGATGCGGAACCGACACGGTTAGCGACTGCAGACGTCGCTCAGCGCCCAACGCCAGAGGCCGGTGAGTACATCCCAGAGACAGCGACTGGAAGTTACGACGTTCGGTCGATCATCGAATCAATCGTCGATGACGGGGAGTACCTAGAGATCAGACCTCTCTGGGCGCAGAATATCGTGACTGCGTTTGCCGCAATGGACGGCCGTCCGGTTGGCATTGTTGCCAACCAGCCAATGGCACTTGCCGGAACGCTTGACATCCCGGCCTCGCAGAAGGCAGCACGTTTCGTCAACCTTTGTGACGCCTTCAATATCCCGATCATCACCTTGGTCGATACCCCAGGCTTCTACCCGGGCAAGGATCTTGAATGGCGCGGAATGATCCGGCATGGAGCGCAACTCGTGTACGCCTACGGCCAGGCAACAGTTCCGCGGATTTGCGTCATTCTTCGCAAGAGTTATGGCGGTGCGTACATCGTGATGGACTCGAAGAAGATGGGAAATGACGTTTGTCTTGCTTGGCCCTGGGCAGAACTTGCTGTGATGGGTGCGGGCCAAGCCTCTGCGATCTTGCGTCGGGGAGCCACCGACGAGGACCGCATTGCGTTTGAGACCGATTACACCGAGCGGTTGTTAAATCCATACATTGCAGCCGAGCGCGGGTATGTCGATGACGTCATCGACCCTGCAGATACTCGTTCGACCATCTGCGCCTCGCTGTCAATGCTCGCCAACAAGCGCGATAAGCGTCCAAGCCGTCGCCACGGCAACTCCCCTCTCTGAGGGCACGAACCAAAGTTCGTCCAGCATTGGCTCCAAAGCGAACAAAAACGGTACATTGGCAAGACGTACGCCCTACAAAGTTGGAGGAAACCGCGGTGGCTGAAACGATCACGATCACAGACGACAGGACGGGACAAACCGTCACCGTTCCTATCGAAGGAGGCGTGTTTCCAGCGTCAGCAATTCGGTCACTTGACCCCTCGCTCTTCGTCTATGACCCGGCATACATGCAGACAGCGTCTTGCAAGTCTGCAATTACCTACCTTGATGGTGACAACGGAATTCTCAGGTACCGCGGTTACCCGATCGAGCAGTTAGCAGAGAAGTCGACATTCTTGGAAGTCGCGTACCTCCTCCTCCACGGAGAACTTCCAACTGCCGAGCAACTCTCGGTTTGGCATCACGACGTCACCCACCACACCTTCATTCACGAGAACATGCGTAAGCGTTTCGTTGATGGATTTCACTACGACGCTCACCCCATGGGGATGTTCGTCTCCGCTCTTGCCGCACTCGGCACGTTCTACGACGGCGCAAAAGACATCGATGATCCTGAGAGCCGCCACCGACAAGTTCTCCGCCTTATTGCAAAGACCCCAACCATCGCAGCAATGTGCTACCGGTTCAGCGTTGGGTTGCCGTTCAACTACCCGAACAATGACCTTTCATTCCCGGCCAACTTCCTCTCGATGATGTGGAAGGTCGGCGACGAATATGTCCTCGATCCGGTGCTCGAGAAAGCCATGGATGTGCTCTTCATCCTGCACGCCGACCACGAGCAGAACTGCGGAACGACGGCCATGAGAGTCGTTGGCTCCTCAAACGCCGACCCATATTCGTCTGCGGCGGCTGCGGCGAGTGCCCTCTACGGGCCGCTCCACGGCGGCGCTAACGAAGCCGTGGTTCGAATGCTGAACGACATCGGTTCAATCGATAACGTCCCTGCATTCATTCAGTCAGTCAAAGACGGCCAGGGTCGACTCATGGGATTCGGACACCGTGTCTACAAGAACTATGACCCTCGAGCGAAGATCATTAAGCAAACCGCATATGACGTCTTCGAGGTCACTGGAAAGAACCCGCTGCTCGATATTGCTTTGAAGCTCGAAGAAGTAGCACTGCAAGATCCATACTTCGTCGACCGCAAGTTGTATCCAAATGTCGACTTCTACTCTGGACTGATTTACCAAGCAATGGGCTTCCCGGTAGAGATGTTCACGGTGTTGTTCGCCATTCCACGTACAGCAGGCTGGCTTGCACATTGGCAGGAACTTCTTGCCGACAAGGAGCAAAAGATCTCCCGTCCTCGTCAGTGGTACGTCGGGCCTGAAACCCGTGACTACGTACCAATGTCATCCAGGGGGTAATGCCATGGAGTTCGCTTGGACCGAAGACCAGCAGCTGCTCCGCAAAGAGGCAAGAGAATTTGCCGAGAGCGCAGTTGAAAAATACGGATGGCACGCCGATTCGTGGATCAACGGCTATTCCAAAGAATTTGCCAAAGATCTCGGTGCAAAAGGCTGGATCGGTCTCACCTGGCCAACCGAATACGGTGGCGGTGGGCGACCAGCAATCGATCGTCTCATCATTGGCGAGGAACTGATTGCAGCTGGTGCCCCAATTGCGGCAATGTGGTTTGCCGATCGACAGATGGGACCAGCACTCATCACGTTTGGCCGCGAAGATCAGCAAGCTGAATTTCTTCCCAACATTCTCACTGGCGAAACCACTTGGTGTATCGGAATGTCCGAACCCAACTCAGGAAGTGACCTGGCCTCACTCACCACCTCGGCCCGCCGCGAAGGTGACGACTTTGTCATCAACGGACAGAAGATCTGGACCTCGTTCGGAGCTCTCGCCGACTACTGCTATCTCATCTGTCGCACCTCCTCAGAGGGCCCGCCTCATGCTGGTATCAGTGAAATCATCGTCCCCATGGACTCTGACGGCATTGAAGTCAGAACCATCAAGGACATGACAACAAACCGACACTTCACCGAAGTGTTCTTCACCGATGTTCGTGTGCCGGCGCACAACCTCGTCGGTATCGAGGGCAACGCGTTTAAGCAAACGATGCGTCAACTCGAGCATGAACGTGGAGGAATCGATCGACTCGTATCGAACCAAGCGATCTATCAAATGGCAGTCGATCGTGCGGATACATCTGACCCCCGCATTCGACAAGAAATTGCGGCACTCGAGTCGGGTTACCGTATCGGTCGCATCTTGGTGGTCCGTGAGGTACTTCACCAGGCACCATCAGGATTCTCTGCAGCGACAAAGTGTTTCTGTACTGAACACGAATGGCGTGTGGCGCAATTTGTGGCCAAAGTTCTCGGGCCTGAAGCAACGCTTTGGAATGAGACCACCAAGGCCATTGCGTACGCCCCTGGCTACACAATCATGGGTGGCACTTCAAACGTGATGCGAAACATCCTCGGCGAACGAGTGCTCGGCCTGCCCCGCGAACCTCGTTAACGGGGTTTTGCTCCTGATTCAATTACCGACGGCCAAACAACACCATCGGAAGACAGCGATCGTCTCGCCGTCAAGTTCACTAGAAAAGCCCGATTCAGTCGAGAATTTCCCGCAATTTCTCGACTGTTTGCACGGCATCTCCGCCTACCGGTGACACTGAAAGATGCGTAACTCCCGCTTCTTTGTAGGCAGCGAGACGCTCTTTGATCTCGCCCGCAGGCCCCACAAGATTTGTCTTCTCAAGCATTTCGGATGGGACGACCGCGGCTGCTCCTGACTTGTCGCCTGAGAGATACCTGTCCTGAATCTCAATGGCCTCATCGACATATCCATACTTCTGGCAAATCGTGTTGTAGAAGTTCTTGTCACGCGCTCCCATGCCGCCCACGTATAGCGCAATATTTGGGCGGGCCATATCGAGAATCTGCTGCTTCTTCTCACCGACGAACTCGTCGCCAATTGCAACCATTCCACCAGCAGAAATCTGTAGCTGACCTCTGTCGGCGTCACGCTTTGCTGTGCCAGCCTTCAACTCATCGCCCCAGACCTGATGGAATTTCTCAGGATCAAAGAAAATCGGAAGCCAACCATCGGCGTATTGCGCCGTCGCAGTGACAGACAGACCCATCAGCGATGCCCAGAAAATTGGGATGTCATCGCGAACTGGGTGGTTAATGATCTTGAGCGGCTTCGCTAGGCCAGTGCCTTGCCCTTCGGGCAGAGGAACCTGAACAGTCGCACCGTCATAGACGACTGGTTCACGCTTCCAGGTCATCCGACAGACGTTGATGTAGTCGCGAATTCGAGCCATCGGCTTCTCGTACGGAACGCCGTGGAATCCTTCGATCACCTGCGGGCCTGAAGCTCCGAGACCGAGTACGAAACGTCCACCGCTGACAAAGTCAAGTCCTGCGGCTGTTTGGGCGACACAGGTTGCGGTTCGTGAGTACACGTTGATGATCCCTGTGCCGATTTCGATCTTTGAGGTTTTCGCGGCGAGATATCCCAGTTGGCTGATTGCATCGAAGCTGTATGCCTCTGGCACCCACACCAAGTCGAGACCAGCATTTTCAAGATCGCAGACCTTCTGCACGTCGGCATGAAAGTCACCTGAGTAGTTGATCATCATCGAAAGTTTCATCCCGATGACGCTACGCCCTTCGTCCATTCACCACCCAATTGGAGTGAGCGGAATGCGAGGAACCAAGTTCGGCTATGACGATTTAGGTGGACGCGGGATAAACGCGCTTGTGCGGTCGATATACGCCTGATATTCGGGCTTACGTCGAACGAGCGATCGCTCGAGCAGCGCTACTCCTGACACTTTCAGCAAAAGAATGTTCATCACTACTGCGCCGATCAAACCCCACCGACCTACCGACACAGAACAAGCGGCAAGAGCTATCCCCCACCACACACAAGCATCGCCGAAATAGTTTGGATGTCGTGTGAGACGCCAAAGTCCAGTGTCGAGAACTTTGCCTTCGTTCGATGGGTCGGCTTTGAAACGCGATAACTGCAGGTCTCCGACGGCCTCGAAATAGAGGCCGACCACCCAGAGAATGACACCAATGATGGCAAACACACCGATGGAACCCTCTGCTCGATGAGAGAGTTGCAGTGGGAGTGATACCACCCACATCAAGGTTCCCTGCAACGTATACACCGTAAGGAAACTGATGATTGGGAACGCAGGACCCCAGCGCTTTCGCATTGCTTTGTAGCGATAGTCCTCGCCGTGTCCAAGGTTTCGACGTGCGAGGTAGACACAGAGTCGTAGCCCCCATAGCAATGCCATCAACCACAGCAACGTGTCGAGTCCGGACTTGGCATCGTCGGCAATCCAAAGCACTGTGGCAACGGTGGCAAATCCGAGTCCCCAGGTGATGTCAACAATCGATGCGTCCTTCATGGCAACGCTGATCAACCATGTAGCCACCATGAGGACAGCAATCGTGATCGCTGCGAGTAAGAGTTCATTCATTGCGACATCCTTAGTTCTTCGGCAACTTCCTTATCCATCTTTGCCCATATTTGATCGAGCCATGTGACATCGATCGAGTCAATCGATGATCGCGGTATACGCCGAGCGCTGAACTTGATATGAACGCGTCCTTCTCCAAGTGCTCGATATACGCCACCAAATGTTGAAAGCCCATCGAACCCGGTGTGCCAAGCAGTGATCACATCTGCAGTTGGCGCACCATCCAAAAGAGCGACTGTTCCGCTCGGTCGGACCGGAATGAGATGCTGAAGATACTCAACCTCGGGAAGTCGGTTTGGAGATTGCTCGCGAATTCGCTCAATTGCGCGCTTCCTCTTCGCTGGGCTTGATCGTGTTCCCTCGGGAAAGATGACCGCAATATCGCTTGCAGCAAGCCCATCGGCGAGGCGTCGAACTGATTCAAGTTCACGCTCAGATTGATGAGAGCCCCGATCAACGAAGTAGTTCGGAACTCGCAAGCCAACAATGTCGAGACACGGGTCCCACAACAACTCTCGCTTTAAGACATATCTCGGATGCAAACCGCGTCGAGTGCATACCACCCATGCCGAAAGAAGGGAGTCGGCAAGGCTGGCATGCCGACACAGCAGCACGGCGTTGCCGGTATCGAAGGAATGTTCGTCATCGACCTCAATTGATGCTCGCATCGCCACCCGGAGGCCTGTCATCAGCTTTCCTGCCCACCAAGCCATCAGCCGGTAATGAAGGCGTTGATTCGATGACTGGCCAATCACCCACAACACAAAAGAGATTGCAACACCGGCACATTCGATCACCGACCAGTACCACCCGAAGAGCAGCAATCGAACAAGCGGTAACGAACGCTGCCGTCGAACCATGTCAACACCCAACCCAAAAAGGATCCACACCGGCGCACTCACCGTGGCAACCACTGCCAGCACTACAAGGAGCGTGACGCAAAGGCAACGACGCTTAAGCCGAGAAGCCAACGAGGCGTAATCAGGTTTGGGATGTTCCATTTGGATTCAACGATCCAGACCTGAAGCCGCCAAGATCAAGTGTCACATAACGAAATCCGAGCGCGAGAAGGCGTTCCTCAACAACCGCACGAGCGTCAAACACCCGTTGGAGGTCAGGAGCTTCAACTTCAATACGGGCGACCTCACCATGGTGGCGAACACGACAGGACCGGATTCCAAGGTCCCGAAGCACCTGCTCGGCCCGTTCGACCTTCGACAGAATTTCCACGGTCACCTCAGTACCAAAGGGAATCCGACTCGCAAGACAAGCAGCGGCAGGCTTATCCCAGGTTTCTAGACCGAAGGTGCGCGACATCTCGCGAATTTCTGCTTTGGTGAGACCGACCTCCACAAATGGGAAGCGCGCCCCTGCTTCCGCCGCCGCCTGCTGCCCAGGACGATGATCATTGAGATCGTCGAGGTTCACTCCCAAAACCACAGTTGCACCGTCATCCACGAACGGCTGCAACGCATCCATGAGAGCTGATTTGCAGTGGAAACAGCGATCAACATCATTGCGCCGATAGGCAGCTTGCTCCATCTCGTTTGTGGTGACTGCTACCCACTCCAAGTTCCAGGATTCAGCCAAACGAGAGCAATCGTCGAATTCCGCGCCAGCGAGCGACGGCGACACCGCTGTCACCGCTGTTGCCGACACACCCTCGGTTGACGAAGCGACGTAGGCAAGGAGAGCAGAGTCAGCACCCCCACTGAAGGCAACCACGACCTGCCCCATCTCCCGAAATGCGTGCTGCAACGCGTCAAATTTCGCTGACAGAGCACCAGTCATCAGAGGATGTGCAGCGGTTGAACCCACGACTCCATCCTGCCAGATCAGTCAGGGTGAGTTATGACGTTGCGCGAGCCCGCGCATGACGAATGCGCTCTTGAGGGTCGAGATAGACCTTGCGAAGACGCACATGGGAGGGGGTTACCTCTACACATTCGTCACCTGCGATGAACTCAAGTGCCTGCTCAAGCGACATCTGCCGATATGGAGTGAGTTTCACAGTCTCATCTGCTGACGAGGCTCTCATATTCGTGAGTTTTTTCTCACGGCAGATATTCACTTCCATATCGCCGGCGCGCGAGTTTTCTCCGATGATCATTCCCTCGTAGACCTCAGTGCCTGGAGGCACCAACATCGTTGATCGCTCCTGGAGATTGATCATCGCATAGGTCGTCGCAGGTCCGGAACGATCGGCAACGAGCGAACCGCGTTCACGGGACCGGATCTCCCCTGCCCACGGCTCATAACCCTCGAACACATGGCTAATCACGCCCGTACCTCGAGTTTCAGTTAAGAACTCAGTTCGAAAACCAATAAGTCCTCGCGCAGGAACTAGATACTCCAACCGCACCCAGCCCAAACCGTGATTGGCCATATTTTCCATACGGCCCTTCCGCACTGCGAGCAACTGAGTGACCGTTCCCAGGTGTTCCTCAGGAACGTCAATCGTGACCCGCTCAACCGGCTCATGGCGCTTGTCATCAACTATTCGGGTGACCACTTCTGGTTTGCCGACGGTGAGTTCAAATCCTTCACGGCGCATCGTTTCGATGAGAACAGCAAGCTGCAGCTCACCTCGAGCAAGCACTTCCCAAGCATCAGGGCGGTCAGTTTGGTTGACTCGCAACGACACGTTGCCAATGAGTTCTTGATCAAGCCGACTCTTTACTAACCGAGCAGTGAGGCGATCGCCATCTCTGCCGGCCAATGGTGAAGTGTTAATTCCAATCGTCATCGACAGAGCCGGTTCATCCACTGTAATTCTCGGAAGCGGCACAGGGTTCTCAAAATCCGCCAGCGTTTCACCAATCGTGATGTCGTCAATACCTGCAACTGCGACCAGATCTCCTGCCGATGCCGATTCAACCGAGACACGCTCAAGATGTTGAGTAAGGAACAGCTCTGCAACCTTCGCCCGCTCAATCGTTCCGTCAGCGCGACACCACCCGACTTGCTGGTTCCGGCGAATTTCGCCCTCAACGACTCGACACAATGCGAGACGACCCAGGTACGGACTTGCGTCAAGGTTGGTCACCCACGCCTGCAAAGGTGCACCTGGCGTGAACGCCGGCGCAGGAACCGTGGACAAGATGACTTCAAACAGTGGGGTGAGGTCGGCACCCACCTCACCCTCAACGGTTACCGCCCACCCAGCTCTACCCGACGAGTACACGATCGGAAAGTCGAGCTGATCGGCATCAGCGTCAAGATCTAAGAAGAGCTCGTACACCTCGTCAACAACTGCCGCAATCCGAGCATCTGGACGGTCGACCTTGTTAATGACGAGGATGACGGGAAGTTGCTGTGCTAGTGCTTTTCGAAGAACAAAACGAGTCTGCGGGAGAGGGCCTTCTGCAGCGTCGACGAGCAAAATGATGCCGTCCACCATGGTCAACGCCCGCTCAACTTCGCCACCAAAGTCGGCGTGCCCAGGCGTGTCAACAATGTTGAGCGTTGTGCCATTCCATACCAACGAAGTGTTCTTCGCAAGGATCGTGATGCCCTTCTCACGCTCAAGATCCATCGAGTCCATCACTCGTTCGGCAACAGTCTCATTCGAACGAAACGCTCCAGACTGCTGGAGCATTGAATCGACAAGAGTGGTCTTGCCGTGGTCTACGTGAGCGACAATGGCGATGTTACGGAGATCTTCTCTCCTCGAGGTGGGGGGCACAAGGAGAGGACGCTATCGAATTAGTCGAGCGTTGGGCGTTCACCGTAGCGATCGAGATGAATTGATCGACGAACGTCCTTGCGGGGAGCGCGACCAAATTTGCCAGTGGGGTATCCAAGGGGGATATGTGCCGCAATCTCGAATCGTTGAGGGTCGGCACCAATCGCCTCTAATGCCTCAGCTTGATAGACGCGGATAACAGTTGTGAACGCTGTGCCCAGACCAAACGAACGAGCTGCGATGCAAAAGTTCTGCACCGCCGGATACACGCTTCCATCAAGCCTCCCGATATCCACTGGCCCCTCATCATCGTGAAATCCCCAGGGGATGATCGGCTGCAAGAAGAGGACATGAACCGGGACGTCACCGATCGTGGCTGCAAGGTCTTGCGATGCGGCCCGAGTTCTCTCGTATGTGGCTCGATCCCTGTCAGATCTAAATTCCGGAGTTGGTAAGCAACGTTCATAGCGGTCAAACGCACGCCGATAGATCTCAGCTAGCTGATTCCGCACTTCCGGCGACCGAACCACGACGTACTGCTGGGGTTGAACATTTCCTCCTGATGGAGCCTGTTGAGCTGCCTCAAGACACTGCATGACGAGTTCATCATCAACTGGCTCGGACGAATACCGACGCATTGCGCGTGTCGTCAAAATCGCTTCCATCGCATCCATTGTGAACTCCTTAGATCATTGACGATTCAAATTCGAGGCCCAGATGGTGTCGCCCAAGGGTCTCAAACAAACGCGGTGCCACCATGATGTGCTGGGGAATCACGGAAAGATTTCGCAGGCACCGTCCGAGAATGCTCGTGTCGTACACCGCAGCTCCGCCGGCAAGCCGAAACATCTCCTGCGCAGTTGCAGATGATTCCTCTGCGACAAGGGCCGCCGCACCTCGGATTCGAACCCGTTGATCGAGTGAGACCTCCTTCCCTTCGAGCACCACCTGATATGCCGCGTCGACACTGCTGAGCAGTTCGTTTCCGGCCGCATCAAGACGAGTTCTTGAGCGAGCAATGGCGGACTGAACCGCCGCTTGCTGGGAAAGAAGACGAGAAGAAAATTGTGGGGAGCGCTCGTTTGCCAACGCAACTGTCTCTGACCATGCCCTCTCGGCAATTCCGAGTGCGACCGCTGCAACGCCTGCACCGAGGACCGAGAAGTTCGGAAAGTGTGCAATCGGGTCATCGATTGTTGGCTTTGCCCCGATCTGAGAAATGATGCGATTACTCGGGACAAATGCATCGCTGATCATGAAGTCGACCGAACCTGTGCCGCGCATGCCAACGGTCTGCCAAGTGTCAACAATCTCAACTTCAGACTGCGGGAGGACGACAGTCACTCGGTCCCCGTCGTCGAGAACAACACCCGCGACGACCCAATCACAGTGACCTAAGCCGCTACCCCACTGCCAACGACCAGAGACCACTACTCCGTCTTTGGTGCCTCGACCCTTGCCGTTGGGAGCGAATACCCCGCCAACTGCGGTGGCAGACCCAAATGTGTTCTTTGCTGTCTCGGGCTCAAGAAATCCAGCAAGGAGGCAAGTGGTGGACGAAATCATTGAGCACCACCCTGTAGCACCATCGGCGAATGCAATTGCACTCATCGCTGCCAGTGACTCAGTTGGTGAATGGCCAGTTCCACCGACTTCGGGCGGCAACAACAACTTGAAGAAACCCTCATCGCTGACCGCATTAACTAACTCTTGGGGCAGCGACCGTTGCTCCTCTGCAGAATCGGCAAGAGCACGTATCACAGGGGCAACGCGAGTCGTCGCATCTAACAGATCGCTAGACAGCCATGAAACGAACGATGCCGGGCCCACATGCAGAGAGTAGATGAATACTGCCAGACTCCACGCTCTCGGAAACTTCGCGCGAAGAGCCTCTGGCCGCTACCGTCTTCACGGTGAACGGTTGGAATATCGCAAACATCTTCGAAGAGATCGCAGCCACAATTCCTGAGGCGACTGCTCTCGCTCATGGCGACGAGACGATCTCGTGGGGAGCCATGAACAGCCGTGCGAACGGCGTGGCACAACATCTTCTTGACTCCGGACTAGTCGAACAAGACAAAGTCGCCCAATACCTCTACAACTCACCCCACTACATGGAGAGCGTGCTGGCGTCATTCAAAGCAGGAATGGCGATTGTCAACACGAACTACCGATATGCCGCCGACGAATTGGTGTACCTGTGGGATAACGCCGATGTCTGCGCTGTGGTATTTCACGCAACGTTCATTCCTCAAATTGAGGAAATCAAAGATCGTCTTCCACGCATTCGTGCTTGGCTCTGGGTGGACGACGGATCGCTTCCCTGCCCCGATTGGGCAGTCAATTACGAATCGCTGACAGCCTCGCCAGTCGAGACGAACGTTGAAGGTCCTTGGGGCAGAAGCGGTGATCATCTCATGTTGCTCTATACCGGCGGCACGACAGGGATGCCCAAGGGTGTCATGTGGCGTCAAGACGACCTCGTCGGTGCGCTCGAGGCCAGTAACCGCAACAAGCTTCCGGAGGAGCCCACTGAAGGGGTTGTTGCTGCCCGCTTGAACGGCGCAGGCCCTAAAGGACTTCCGGGGGCGCCACTGATGCATGGCACCGGATTCTTTAACTCTCTGTCAACGATGCTGCTCGGTGGGTCAACTACGACGCTCACAGGTCGCAACTTCGATGTCGAAGAATTGCTCACCACCATCGAAACGGCCAAGATCAACTCGATTTCAATTGTCGGCGACGCTTTTGCAAAACCAATGTTGCGAGCCCTGGATGCCGAGCCAGGTAGGTGGGACCTGTCAAGCCTTCGGGTCATCATTTCCTCAGGCGTGATGTGGTCGCGAGAAACGAAAGATGGGCTTCTCCGCCACAACGACCGGCTGATCATGGTCGATTCACTTGGATCAAGTGAAGCAATCGGCATGGCAAGCAATGTTTCAACAAAAGACTCAGCAGAATCGGGAACCGGAAGCTTCTCGCTAGGTCCGAATACCCGAGTCGTCACAGAAGATGGCCGCGATGTCGAGCCAGGTTCCGGCGAACGAGGCAGAGTCGCATTACGTGGCCGAACACCTATCGGCTACTACAAGGACGAAGAAAAATCAGCCGCAACGTTCCAAGTCATCGACGGGGTGAGGTATTCAATTCCCGGCGACTGGGCAGAAGTACGAAGTGATGGGTCAGTTGCTCTCCTCGGTCGAGGAAGCCAGTGCATTAACACCGGTGGCGAGAAGGTGTACCCCGAAGAGGTTGAGGAGACGATGAAAACGCATTCTGCTGTCGCTGACTGTGCGGTTGTCGGAGTTCCAGACGAGCGTTTTGGGCAGGCGATCTGCGCAATTGTTGAGCTCTTCGATTCGTCCGTTGAAAACGACGCGCTCGTTGATCATGTTCGATCAAAGATTGCTCGCTACAAAGCGCCAAAGCATGTCATACGCGTTGAAACTGTCGGACGAGCCGTGAACGGCAAACTCGACTACAAAACGTTGACTGCGATGGCCATCGAAACTGTCACGAGCAACTAACACGCACCGAAACTTGATTCCGAGATGGACTCTGTCTGGTCACAGGTAACAGCAGTTCTATTTGACCTTGACGGGGTCATCACCCCAACTGCGGACATTCATCAGCGAGCATGGCTTCAGGCACTCAGCGACTTCGATGCTGATGAAACCGACTACCACAACTACATCGATGGCCGTCCGCGACTCGATGGGGTGCGGGGGTTTCTTCGTGGACGCTCCCTAACCCTGCCTGAGGGCAACCCCTCCGATGCGGCCTCCACGTCGTCGGTGTACGGAATTGCGGCGCTGAAGAACTCAATCTTTCTGCACATTCTCGAACACGAGCCATTCTCTGGCTACCCGGGATCCCTCGCTGTGCTTTCTGCCTTAGAAGAACGGCAGACACCATTCGCCCTGGTCACATCCTCAAAAAACGCCGAGCCCGTGCTGCGGGCAAGTGGATTGCGTGAGCGCTTCAGCATCATCGTTGATGGAATCCGGGCGGAGGAAGAATCGTTACGTGGCAAGCCCGCTCCCGATACTTATCTCCGCGCCGCTTCGTTGCTTGGAGTAGCGCCAATTGATTGCGCGGTTGTCGAGGACGCAGTGAGCGGGGTGATGGCAGGTCACGCTGGCGGCTTCGGAACAGTAATCGGGGTTGATCGCGGAGCAGGACGTGATGCCCTCATCGCCGCTGGTGCCGATCTGGTAGTCGACGACCTTCAAGAAACCCTTCCCTAAGTGACGATTCCCTCGTCTCCACTGACACAATTGCGCGATGGGCACCCGCTCGACATCTATTGACCGAAATAGATTTCCCGTCGATGAATGGTCGCTCATCGAGGTTGGAGCGGGTCCAACGTCTGATGCCGATGACACTCTTTTCGCTGTCAGCAACGGCGTATTCGGACTGCGGACACCACTTCGCGACACATCGGTTGATGCGCACGCAACAACCATCGTCAACCGGTTTTTTGAGACCTACGACATCGTGTATCCCGAAGATGCCTACGGGCTTGCTCGCATCGGCCAATCGCTTGTTCCGGGCCCCGAGATCTCACAGGTCGATGTCACCGTCGACGGTGAGCTGTATTTGCTCTCCTCGAAGCCTTGGACTCGAACGCTTGACATGCGGTCTGGTTGTTTAAGGAGAACATTCCAAATCAGATTGCCCTCTGGGGGTCTCGTCTCGCTGACGAACACCACGTTCGTCTCACAGCACTTACCTCAACATGCATTCCAACGCTGGGTAGCAGAGATCACAGATAGCGAATTGGCGCATGAGATCTCGCTGACCTTTCATTGCCGGCATGACAGTCCAATTTCGACGACATCTGATGAAGATCCCCGCAAAGGACGCCAATTCTCTGCAGACAGTGCCCCAATCGGCATCATCACTGCCAATCCAAACGAACTTGTGTCGACGCTGAAGACACGATCCTCTCGGCTACAGCTGACGACAGCAGTTACAACCAACGCACCATCCGAACATGTCACGACCGCCGTACTTGATTCGCACGCAGCATCGATGGTGATTAGTGGCTTGCTGTCAACATCAGAGCAATTTGAAACCTCGCTAAATATTTCAGTGTCGCTGGCCGCTGCGAACAAGAGTGATTGCGACGAGAATCTGACGGCCACGCAGTGGATCGATTTCGACGCGGCCTTTCACGCGCACCAGGAACTCCTCGACAGGTTCTGGTCGCAGTCAGACATCCGTATCAATGGCAACACTGAAGCGCAGCAGGCGCTCAGGTGGCACCTCTTTCAGTTGTTCCAAGCCTCCCCCTCATCCATCAACCTCGGCATCTCGGCGAAGGGTCAGACTGCACTTGGATATGACGGCCATTATTTCTGGGATACCGAAGTCTTCATGCTTCCGTTCCTCGCACATGCCCTCCCTGAGAGGGCACGAAACCTGTTAGCCCTTCGACATTCGATGCTCCCTCAAGCACAGAACAGGGCAACCACTCTCTCTCAAGCGGGCGCGCTTTATCCGTGGAGGACACTGAACGGCGAGGAAGCGTCGTCGTACTACCCAGCAGGAACAGCCCAATACCACATCAATGCCGATATTGCTTGGGCTATCGATCGGTACGTCCTTGCAACCGGCGACCACAACTTCTTGGCGCAGGGCGGGTCAGAAATCGTCGTCGAGACGGCTCGAATGTGGGCTGATTTGGCATTTGAAGGTGGTGATGGCCAGTGGCACATTCACGGCGTGACCGGACCAGATGAGTATTCGGCCATTGTCAACGACAATGCCTACACAAATGCGATGGCCGCCCGTAACCTCCGGTTCGCAGCGCAACTTGCGAAGGATGATGCGTTTCACCACATTGTTGATGTCTCCGATGGGGAGACTGAAACCTGGGTCAACATCGCCGATGGCCTCGTGATTCCTTTTGACGAATCACTCGGTATCTACGCTCAAGATGACCAATTTCTCTCTCGCCGCCGATGGGAGCTTTCAGATATTCCTCAGGAGAAATTTCCACTCCTTCTCCACCTTCACCCCTTGGTCATCTACCGCCATCAACTCATCAAACAGGCAGATGCGGTTCTGGCCATGCTGCTGGCTCCGGAAGCATTCCAACAGGAAGCACGCAGAGAAACATTTCAGTATTACGAGGCCGTCACCACTGGAGATTCATCGCTCTCGGCTGCTATTCAGGCAACGGCCGCAGCAACCGTCAATCAGATTGACGTTGCAGACCAACACTTTGATCAGGCCTTATTCCTGGACCTTGCGAATACCCATGGCAACACCGGAGACGGAGTGCATCTCGCTAACTCGGGCGGTATCTGGTCTGCTGTGATCACTGGAATGGCCGGGCTGACACTACGAGCAGACGGTGTTGAGTTAGCACCGACAGGTTGGTGTATCGGAGACCAAGTTTCAGCCCTCGTGCACATTCGAGAGTCACTCCTACAACTCACCATCCGCCCCGAAGGAACAACCATCGAATTGAAAGATGGCGAACCAATTGCACTGATCACAAACGACCGCAGCACTGCTATTGATGCAACTCCAACTTTTATTCCTGCGGTTTTTCCTTCAACCCCTCAACATAGGTAACGTGCGGACATGACTGAAGCACTTGGATTCGATGGCAAAGTAGCGGTAATCACCGGAGCGGGCGGAGGCCTTGGTCGCCAACATGCGCTCCTCATGGCCTCTCGTGGCGCTCTCGTCGTGGTGAATGATCTTGGCGGATCCGTCGATGGATCAGGCTCCGATAAGGGCGCAGCAGCAAAGGTTGTTGACGAGATCGTTGCTCTCGGCGGCGAGGCTGTTGCCGACACCAACTCCGTTGCCACTGCCGAAGGTGGTGAAGCGATTATCAAGACTGCTCTTGACTCATTCGGCACAGTCGACATCGTCATCAACAACGCAGGAATCCTTCGCGACAAGGCGTTCCACAACATGGATGAGTCACTTGTTGATCCGGTTCTTGATGTTCACCTCAAAGGCGCCTTCAACGTGACAGGGCCGGCCTTTCGTGTCATGCGCGAGAAGGGCTATGGCCGAATCATCTCAACCTCATCTGCCGCTGGAATTTTCGGCAACTTCGGGCAGGCAAATTACGGTGCGGCAAAGATGGGCCTCGTCGGATTTACCCGGGTGCTAGCAGTCGAAGGCGCCCGGTTCAACATTGCTGCAAACGCAATTGCACCAATTGCTCTCACTCGGATGACAGAGGATCTCCTAGGTGATCTTGGCCAGAAACTGCAGCCCGATTACGTCGCCCCACTCGTAACATTTCTGGCTCACGAATCATGTGATGCGACCGGCCGAGTCTTCTCTGTCGGTGGCGGACGCGTTGCTGAGGTATTCATTGGCGAGTGCCAAGGCTTCACCGATGCCAATCTGTCGCCAGAATCAGTTCGCGACAACTGGTCAACCATCTGTGACCGCGAGGGGTACGCAGTGCCTGCGCAGATTGCAGAGGAGACAAAGATGTTCGTGGACGCTCTGCGGTGAGCAATCCGGTTCTTCTTCCTCGCTCTGATGGGTCCTCACTTGTCCTTCACCACCTAGGTGGCTCAGGAGATCGTCCCCTTCTCATTTCCCACGCGACTGGCTTTCACGGCCGTTGTTACCTCGAGTTTGCAGAGCACCTCTCTCCATCCTGGACGGTCTGGGCGCTCGATTACTCAGGACATGGAGAAACAACTGCATCTGGACCCGAGGTTGAGACATGGAATTGCTTTGGCGAGGATGCGCTCATCGCTGCGCGACATCTTGCGCCAAATGGAGGGCTGCATGCATTCGGCCATTCGATGGGCGGCGCCGCAGTATTGATGGCGCACCTCCGCGATCCCGGTGCATTTGCACAACTCGTTGCATTCGAGCCGATCGCTCCGCCGCCAAACGACCAATTCGATGTGGCAAACCTTCCAATCGCGGTTGGCGCAGAGCGCCGTCGGCCGATGTTTGACAGCGCAGAGGCAGCAATTGATAATTACGCCTCAAAACCACCGCTTGGCATCTTCACCCGGCGATCGCTAAGCGATTACGTCAACTACGGGGTTCACCAGCAAGACGATGGAACAGTGTCGCTGTCCTGCACACCGACCTTTGAGGCATCTGTCTTTCGCGCCGCTCACAGAAACCATCTCTGGGAATCACTGCCTGAGATTGGCCTTCGGGTTGACATCATTGCTGGAGTTGTTGAGGAGCATCAACCGTCGAATTTTGCAGAAGGTGTCGCCGATCGCCTTCCCAATGGTTCGTATCACTTGAATCCCAACTGGAATCACTTCGGCCCCTTCGTGGTGCCGGCCGAGGTTGCTGAGTTGGTCGATCAGCTACTCGATAGTTCAATCGACTAGCTGTCATCTGGCAGGCTGTTCATCATGAGTGTGTACGCGCCTCCAACAACGCTGTCACCCTCGCGAATCGACTCGTTTCTCTCGTGCCCGCTCGCATTCAGATTTTCGAGTCTCGACGGTCTGTTCGATCCACCAACCGAGGCGACCGTGCGGGGCACGATGGTTCACCGAGCGCTTGAACACTTTTACGCCAACCCGAACACTGATCGAACTGAAGACGCGTTGCGTTCGTCGGTGGACCAGATGCTCGAAGAATTCTCAGACGACGCCGATGTGCTCTACCTCGACCTCACCGGAGAAAAATTTGAGCGCCTTGGCAGCGAGTGCAACAAGCTTGCATTCAATACCCTCGACATGGAGGATCCGATATCGGTGAACCCTGTCGGTCTAGAAGTCAGAATTGAAGCAACATTTGGTGATGTGACGTTGCGAGGCATCATCGATCGGCTCGAACGAAATACCGACGGCAAACTTGTCATTACCGATTACAAGACCGGTCGCGCTCCAGGACCGTCCTTCGAAAAGAAGGCGCTGGCGGGAGTGCACTTTTACGCATTGCTTTGCCAACGAGAATTTTCTGAGGATGCAGCTGAACTCCGTTTGATGTACGTGAAGTCATCCCAAACGATCTCAGCCCGGCCTACGAACAAGGCAATCTCATTCGTTGAGCAACGTCTTACCGCAGTCCACAACGCCATTTCTCAGGCCTGTGAGAGCGGACAATTTGCCACTCGTAAAAGCGCTCTGTGTAATTTCTGCTCGTTCAGAACGTGGTGTCCAGAGTTCGGTGGTGATCCACAGGTAGCTCTAGTCGAAGCGCCTCGTCGCCCAAGCGAGTCCTGATTCACATGAGTCGATCATCCATCGCCCGGGTCGCTGACATGATTGATGCACGCGCTGATGCTCTCTACCAACCATTACGCAACATCTCGGGTCTCAACGTCATCATGGTTGCAGCAAGCACCCTTGGGGACTGGAGTTTGATTTGGCATCTCACTGGTCTCATCCGTGGCGCCGTAACTGCCCAATTTCGGCAAATTGTGTTGCTATCGGTTCTTCTGGGAGTTGAGAGCCTCTTTGTCAATCAAGGCCTCAAGCGACTATTCCGCCGCGAGCGCCCTACGGAGCATGGAGCCGAAGGGTTAAGAGTGCGCAAACCTCGCACTTCATCATTTCCAAGCGGTCACGCCTCAGCAGCGGGATTTTCGGCGGTGATGCTGACGTCGATGACAGGCGGATGGTGGATAGCCCTATGGGTTGTCCTTGCAATGACAGTGTCGACAAGTCGATTTCACGTTCGAATTCACCATGCCACTGACGTCGTCGCAGGGGCGATTGTCGGCATTGCCCTCGCCTTAGCGATGTTGCCGGTGCTGTAATTCAGCCTGCGATAAGGCGACGAACATCGAGCAAGACGTCGGTCACTTCGTTTGCCGAAACGAGTTCACGTTGCAGGAAGCGAACGAGCGCCTCATCGATTACTGAAATCGCTGACGCGGTGTCGATGCCTTGCGACTCGTGTACCACGGCAACCTCTTCGTCAAGTACTGCTGTGCTAATTGCGCTGCTTTCAGTCATCGCTATCACCGTATCGCTCTTGCGGGCATCGTGCGCGCATCATCTGCCATCTAATGTGTGGATATGGAACTTACAGATCGTCATGTTGTTGTTACAGGAGCTGCCGGTGGAATCGGATCCGCTCTCGCTCGGCGCTTTCACGCCGCCGGTGCTCGGCTTGTACTCGCCGATCAGAAGTCACCTGAGTCTGTCGCCGCCGAACTTCCAGGCTCGATTGCGCTTGCGGTCGACCTCTCGACTGAGGAAGGGAATATTGAACTAATTGACACGGCAGAGAGCCACTTCGGCGTGGTTGACCTTTTCTTTGCTAACGCAGGTGTAGCGATCGGGAGCGACCCGATGGATGACGAGGAAATTTGGGATCTCGCATTTGCAATTAACACCCACGCACATCGTTGGGCTGCGCGAAGGCTCCTGCCAACGTGGCTCGATCGCGGTGAGGGCTATTTCTGTTCAACGGCCTCGGCGGCAGGGCTGCTCGCCCAGATCGGCTCCGCACCGTATTCACTCACCAAGCATGCCGCGGTTGCGTTTGCAGAGTGGATGTCAATTACCTACGGGGAGCGTGGGCTAAAAGTGAGTTGCCTCTGCCCACAGGGTGTCAACACGGCGATGCTGAATTCTGACTCCCCCATTGGCACCGGCGGTGATGTTGTCCGCTCTGTTGGGCAAGTGCTCGAACCAGCCGATGTCGCCGAGGTGGTATACCAATCAATCCTTGATGAGGACTTTCTGATTCTTCCTCACCCCGAAGTTGGCGACTATCTGAAGTTCAAAGGCAGCGAACCCAAGAAATGGATCACGGGAATGCAGCGACTTCAGCGTCGCACTTTGGGCTACTGAGTTTGATGTCAGCGGCCGAACTGCGAAGCATCGGCCTTCGCCAAGGTGAACGGGTTCGCTTTAGACGCCAGAACCGTGCGCGCTGGACACTCGGACGAATTGCATCGGTTGGCGCTGATGGAAGCATCCTTGTGCACGATGCCGACGGCGCAGCGCGTTCGTTGCGCCCTGAGGCTCTTGAAGTGGAACGTCCGAATCGGCGTGGGCGACTGACGTGGCGGGCTGTGGCTGAGGTCGCAACGACATGGGAACAACTTGATCTCTTTGGTTCAGACACAATGTGAACATTCCTTGATAAGCGGTTCAAAAATTCCTTGACCTGAAATGTACGGACATCTAGGATTCACGTACTCACGAATTGGAGGACCTGTGAAATTCGACCAGTACTACCTTGACTGTCTGTCCCATGCTTCGTATCTCATTGGTGACGAATCATCAAAGAAGGCTGTGGTCGTTGATCCTCAACGTGATATTTCGGGTTACCTCACAGTTGCAAACGATGCGGGGCTCGAGATCGTGATGGTGATCGAAACTCATTTCCACGCAGACTTCTTGTCGGGTCATCTCGAACTGGCTGCAGCAACCGGAGCAGAGATTTGCTACTCCTCAGTTGCAGATCCCGAGTTTGCGCACCGGAAGATCGAAAATGGTGAGCGGATCTCGCTCGGCGAGGTTGTTCTCGAGTTCCGGCACACCCCCGGTCACACTCCAGAGTCGATGAGCATCGTGGTCTACGAGACCGCCGACAGTGCTCCTTATGGTGTCCTCACGGGTGACACGCTCTTCATCGGCGATGTCGGTCGCCCTGACCTTCTCGCTTCGATCGGCTTCACCCGCGAAGAGCTCGCCGAAAAGCTGTACGACTCACTCCACCAGCAACTCATGACCCTTCCGGACGAAACCATCGTCTTCCCTGCCCACGGCGCGGGATCGGCCTGCGGCAAGAACCTTTCCACCGAGCTCACCTCGACGATTGGTGAACAGCGACAAGCGAATTACGCAATTCGTGCTAGCTCGAAGGAAGCCTTTATGGCAATGGTGACCGAAGGCCAGCCTCCGGCGCCAAGCTATTTCGTCTACGACGCCGTGCTGAACCGTAAAGAACGTGACCTGCTCGATGAATCGGCTCTTCCCCCATCAATGAATTACGCGCAGATCCAAGGTGCTCTTGCCAACGGCGCATTGCTCGTCGATGGACGTGACCCTGAAGAGTTCTCTCGAGGTCACCTGAAGGGTGCGATCAACGTCGGTATGGCTGGCCGATACGCAGAGTTTGCGGGATCAATTGTTCCATCAGATGTTGACATTGTGCTGTTCACCGACCCTGGTCAAGAACTTGAGGCAAAAAACCGGCTCGCCAGGATTGGTTTCGACCGAGTCATCGGTGTCGCGGCACAGCCATATGACATGCTCACCTCACAGGCAGAGAACACTCAGGTGGCAAGCCGCCTGACCGCTGATGAATTCAATGCCCGAGTTCGCGATATTCCCAATCTCCAGATTGTTGATGTGCGCAACCCTGGTGAAGTAGCAGACGGCACTGCCCACGATGCACAAACCATTCCGGTCGGGCAGATTCCTGCTCGGCTGGATGAACTCGATTCATCCAAGCCCACGGTCGTGTTCTGTGCGGGCGGATATCGCTCTTCGGTCGCTGCGAGCCTCCTTCGTCAAAAGGGCTTCAACGATGTCAGCGACGTGATCGGTGGCTACACGGCCTGGATTGAAACAACCCAGTCGGCGTAGCAACTAGTGACCTCGCTCTACTTCTCACACTTTCTGATCAGGCCTGATCGCCTGCAACCACCACGAACGAGTTACCCACACCGGGAGGACCAATGACACGCCTTGGATTTGTACTCGAAAGCGACTCTTGCATCGGTTGCCATGCATGCACCGTTGCTTGCAAGAGCGAACACGATGTCCCGATCGGAGTGAACCGCACTTGGCTGAAGTACGTCGAGACCGGTTCGTTCCCGAATACGGGCCGATCGTTCACGGTCATGCGGTGCAACCATTGTGATGACGCCCCGTGCATGAAAATTTGCCCCACAAGTGCTCTTCACCGCACGGGCAATGGCGTCGTTGACTTCGATGACGACATCTGTATCGGCTGCAAGGCGTGCATGAACGCATGCCCGTATGACGCGATCTATATCAACCCAGAAACAAACGTCGCGAATAAGTGCAACTTCTGCAACCACCGTGTCGAAGTTGGGCTCGAACCCGCATGCGTGGTGGTGTGCCCAACGCATGCGATCGTCAGCGGCGACCTCGATGACCCGAACTCAGAAATCAGCAAGATCGTTGCCCGTGACAAGGTTTCGGTTCGTGCGCCAGAGCAAGGAACATCCCCAAAGGTGTATTACCGCGGCGTTGACCAAGCTGCACTCGATCCCACCCGAACCAAAATCGCAAATGACGGCATGATTTGGGCGGATACAACAAAAGACCACCCCACACTCACCCATGTCATGGCGGAGCACAGCGGGAACCAGGTGACTGGACGAACCGCGTACACAACGACCCACCCGATGACGTGGAAGTCGAAAGTGTCTGGCTACCTCGTGACGAAGGCGATCGCTGCAGGCGTGATGGCTATTGCGGCACTTCTCGTACTTCTTGGTCACGGTGACTCATCATCGGCGGCCGGTCTACTTCCCGCAGTGATCGCTGGAGTCTTCACGGCTATTACTGGCGCACTTCTCGTAGCCGACTTGAAGCAACCGTCGAGATTCCTCTACATCTTGACTAAGTCGAACACTGAATCATGGTTGGTGCGAGGGGCATGGATCCTTGGAGCATTTGCTGCACTCGTCGGCCTCTGGGGTCTTCTCGACCTCATCGGCAGCAACTCAGCGCTTCCGTGGCTGTCACTCCCGATCGTGCTGCTGTCAGCAGGGGTGGCGGGCTACACCGCATTTTTGTTTGGGCAGTGCGAGGGACGTGACCTTTGGCAAACCCCGCTGCTGTTGCCAACGCTGCTTGCTCAGGCCGTCGTTGCTGGTGGTTCGACCTACCTGTTGCTCGATCTCTTCATCGATGTTCCAGAGCTCAAAGCAATCCGGATCACCACTCTCGCAGCCCTCGGTGCTCTTTCGTTGCTGATCGCCACCGAGGTGGTCTCGCACGGGTCACGAACGGTTGAACTTGCAACCCTAGAAATGACAAAGGGTGCCTATGCCCGCCGATTCTGGCTCGGAGGAGTCGTTACTGGTCTCATCGCACCGATCGCGTTGATTGCCCTAGCGCTCAACGGGAACGCCCCGCAAGGACTCGGTGCAATCGCGTCCATTTGCGCACTTGTCGGATTGTTCTCTTACGAGGATGCATTCGTTCGCGCCGGCCAATCTGTCCCACTGTCCTGAATCGAAGTATTGGAGAAACACGATGACACTCACCAACCATCCTCCCCACGATCAGTGGCACAACTGGACCGAACTTGATGCCAAAGCATGGCCGAAGCGCGTCGAGCGCAATTACACGCTTGTTCCAACAACCTGCTTTAACTGCGAAGCCGCCTGTGGTCTCGTCGCGTTCATCGACAAAGAGACTGGCGAGGTAGTGAAATTCGAAGGCAACCCGGAGCACCCGGCAAGTCGCGGTCGTAACTGTGCGAAAGGGCCAGCAACGATCAACCAGGTCACCGACCCCGAACGAATTCTGTATCCACTTCGACGTGTCGGTGAGCGCGGGTCCGGTGAATGGGAACGCATCACTTGGGACGAGGCACTCAACGAAATCGGTGGCAGGATCAAAACCGCCATCACTGAAGGGCGCGGAAACGAAGTGATGTACCACGTCGGTCGCCCCGGCGAAGACGGCTACACGGAGCGCGTGCTGTCCGCATGGGGTGTTGACGGACATAACTCTCACACCAACATTTGTTCGTCGAATGCACGAATCGGGTACCAGTCATGGATGGGCCTCGACCGACCATCATCTGACTTTGCAAACGCCGAAGTGATTTTCTTGATTTCATCGCACCTTGAGGCCGGGCACTACTTCAATCCGCACGCTCAGCGAATTATGGAAGGCCAAGAAAAGGGCGCAAAGGTCATCTGCGTCGACCCTCGATTGTCAAATACCGGCGCGAAGGCCGACTACTGGCTCGCCCCATGGCCAGGGACTGAAGCATTCATGCTGCTGGCCATCGCTCGACTGCTCATCGAAAATGGGACGTGGGATCGTGGCTTCGTCAAGCGCTGGGTGAACTGGGAGACCTACCTGACTGCGAAGCGACCTGACCTACCGTGCGAATTTGAGTCGCTTAAACAGGCATTGCTTGACGAGTACGCGGAGTACACCCTTGAAGAGGCCGAACGCGTATGCGGTGTCTCTGGAGATGATCTTCGTGAAATCGCTGAACTGATTGGTCGCCACATGACCAAGTTCGCCTCACATAACTGGCGCTCAGCCGGTGCAGGCAACCTCGGAGGTTGGCAAGTTGCCCGATGCCTCTTCTTCATTAACGTACTCACGGGGTCTGTTGGTACCCCCGGTGGAACGAGCGGAAATGGCTGGAACAAGTTCACGCCTGCACCACCAAAAGGTGGACAACCGATTAAAGAATGGAACGAGCTCAACTGGCCGGTCGAGTACCCACTCGCCTATCACGAACTTTCGATCCTTTTACCCCACTTCTTGAATGAAGGTCGAGGAAAACTCGATACCTATTTCACCCGGGTCTATAACCCCATCTGGACCAACCCAGATGGATTCTCCTGGCTAGAAGCTTTGAAGGACCCTGACAAGGTGGGCTGCCACGTTGCCCTGACCCCGACCTGGTCAGAAACCGCCTGGTTTGCGGACTATGTGCTGCCCATGGGCCTAGGTTCTGAGCGACATGACATCGCTAGCTACGAGACCCATGCTGGTCGATGGATCGGCTTCCGGCAGCCAGTGATGCGGCGTTATGCCGAACTCAATGGAGAGTCGGTCGATGCTGATAGCAGAACTCACGAGTTCAACGTCGGAGAGGTCTGGGAAGAAAACGAATTCTGGATTGACCTCAGTTGGCGCATTGATCCTGATGGCTCACTTGGTATCCGCCAGTATTTCGAAAGTGACGAACGCCCAGGTTCCCCAATGGGCATCGACGAGTACTACGGACGGATGTTCGCTGACAGCGTCCCAGGGCTCGCCGAAGCTGCCGCTAATGCGGGTCAGACTCCTCTTGACTTCATGAGAGATCGTGGAGCGTATGACGTCCCTGGTGATCCGTATAGGCCATATGAGCGTCCTGTTGACCCAAGTGCGGTTGACGGATGCGAGAAGGACTCCTCAGGTGTCTTTAGGAAGCCAAATACCGAAGGAACCTGGAATGGTGATGCAGCGTCACTGGGCCAGTTGCACCTTGCAAAACTTGGTGATGGCAGCCCAGCGATTGAGGTGGATGGCGAACTGAAAGAAGGGTTCCCAACTCCGTCGAAGAAGTTGGAATTGTTTTCGACCACCCTGCACGATTGGGGATGGCCCGAATACGCAACTCCGAAGTGGATTCCTAGCCACGTCCATTGGGAGGATCTCGACATCGAGGGTGATGAGCGAGTCCTGTTGCCGACCTTCCGAATTCCGACGCTTATTCACACTCGTTCAGCTAATTCAAAGTGGCTCAACGAAATTTCTCACCGACATCCCCTTTGGATCCATCCAAGTGATGCCGAGAAGCTCGGTATTGACGAGAACGGACTTGTCCGAATCACGACCCGCATCGGCCACTTCGTGATCTCGTCCTGGCGTACTGAGGGTATTCGACCGGGAGTGGTTGCAGCTTCGCACCATATGGGCCGCTGGCGCCTCGAGGAGGGCAAAGCTCGTTCATTTGGCGCCGGTCTTGCATCAATCACGAATGAGGGCTCGTCCTGGAAGTTGCATAAGAAGAAGGGAATAGAGGCGTACGAGTCAGCAGATCCTGACACCAACCGCATTTGGTGGAACGACACGGGTGTTCATCAGAACCTCACCTTTGCTGTTCAACCCGACCCGATCTCGGGAATGCAGTGTTGGCATCAGCGTGTGCGCGTTGGTCCAGCACAGCCGGGCGACGAGTACGGCGATGTTGTGGTGGACACCGCCAAGTCGCGAGAGGCGTACCTTGACTGGTTGAACAAGACTCGGCCAGCACCTGGCCCAAACGGTTTGAGGCGCCCTCTGTGGTACGCACGGCCGTTGAAGCCTGTGCCTGAGGCATACCTGCTCTGACCTAGCACCACTATGACCTCCTCCCCTGCCACCCGATCCGTGAAGTTGTCACGGTCATCTGGCGTGCCTCTCTGGCGCCAGCTTGAGAACGATTTGCGTCGCCGCCTTCACAACGGCGAATTCGAAGATCGTTTTCCGTCTGACCGTGAACTCATGGAGGTGTACGGGGTTAGCCGCCATACGGCTCGTCACGCAATAACTTCTCTAGGTAACGACGGCATTGTGCATCGCTCCAGGGGTATCGGGTCGTCAATCGACAGCGGACGCATCGCCCAGTCGCTTGGAAGTCTTTACAGCCTGTTCCAGGTGGTCGAATCGGCAGGGGTCCAACAAACGAGCGTGGTGCTG
>JBMTDQ010000009.1:0-41385 GCA_049432165.1 Ilumatobacteraceae bacterium | reverse complement strand
GAGCAGCCTTCTTCGCTGGAGCAGCCTTCTTCGCTGGAGCAGCCTTCTTCGCTGGTGCAGCTTTTTTGGCTGGTGCAGCTTTCTTCGCTGGTGCAGCTTTCTTTTTCGCTGATGACGCCATGAGTTTCTCCCTTACAGCAGCCTCAGAAGTTATCTGTTTATGAGGGCTGAACGGTGGCAACAACGAGAATTACCTCATCCTCATCGGCAACCACCAACGATGATTCAATTGCGAGCGTCTCGTTCTCAACCATTTCTCGATGGGCGTTAAACGCTTCAGCGACGATTTCAGAGGTCGTTAATGACAGTGAAATTCGATCGCTCACGTCAAGGTCCGCCTCACGGCGAGCCGTCTGAATTCGACGGATGAGATCACGGGCGACGCCCTCGCGTTCCAAATCAGGCGTGACCGTAGTGTCGAGCACAACAATTCCGCCGCTACCTGGGAGAGTTGCAGCCGCTCCATCTGAGTCAGACACGAGTCGGAACTCATACTCGCCCTCGACAAGTTCAATCCCGCCGACGGTGACCACTCCTCCATCAGACGACCAGTCACCCGATTTGTGGGCGACAATGACCTTTTGAGTGTCACCGCCGAGCCGCGGACCTAGAGCCTTTGGGAGCAGCACTAACTCTTCAGTTCCGTGATCAGCCACTCGGTCAGTCAGGTGAACCAACTTCACATTCACCTCGTCACGCAGAATCTCAATGTGCGGCTGCACGAGTTCAACGTCGGGTGTAGCGAGAGTCGCAGACGCAAGTGGCAGTCGGACGCGTAGTCCCTCTGTCTTGCGCAAGGACAACAACGTTGAACAGGCATCGCGCACTCGGCGCATTCCGGTTGCCAAGGACTCATCGCGTGGCAGATCGACCGAGGTCGGCCAATCCTCATGGTGGACGCTTCCATCACCAGTGAGCCCGGTATGAATCTGCTCGGTCACCATTGGAAGTAACGGGGCCGCTACGCGAGTGAGAAGAACAAGTGCCGTGTGGAGCGTGTCGATTGCGTCTTGATCGCCTTCCCAAAATCGGTCACGGCTCCGACGGATATACCAATTCGTCAACGTGTCAAGGAATCGTTGCACTTGATCGCACGCCCCGAATAGGTCGTAGCCATCCATTGAGATCGTGACCGCATCAATGAGTTCGGCCAGTTCGCCAAGCACATATCGATCGAGGACATCGGTTTGGTCAGTCCGGAATGATCCCGTGGTATCAGCAGCGCCGGCGTACAGCGTGAGGAAGTAATAGGCGTTCCATAACGGGAGCACGACCTGGCGGACCGTGTCACGCATTCCAGTTTCAGTGACCGAGAAATCAGAGCCCCTCAGGATCGGCGATGACAGCAGGTACCAGCGCATCGCATCAGATCCGTAGACCTCAAACATCTGATTTGGATCAGGGTAATTACGCAGCGACTTCGACATCTTGGCGCCATCGTCGCCAAGGACAATTCCGTGGCTCACACAGTTTGAGAATGCCGGACGGTCAAACAGCGCCGTTGCCAGAACGTGCATTGTGTAGAACCAGCCGCGAGTCTGGCCGAGATATTCGACAATAAAGTCGCCGGGATAGTGATGCTCAAACCATTCGGCGTTTTCAAACGGATAGTGCACCTGAGCAAACGGCATCGATCCAGACTCGAACCAGCAGTCAAGTACCTCTGGAACTCTGCGCATCATCGACTGCCCAGATGGGTCGTCAGGATTTGCTCGAACAAGTTCATCAATCACCGGTCTGTGTAGGTCACCGACGGCAACACCAAAATCTGCTTCAAGCTCAGCTACCGAGCCATACACATCAATTCGAGGGAATTCTGGGTTGTCGCTTACCCACACCGGTATGGGCGAACCCCAGAACCTGTTCCTGCTAATCGACCAATCTCGGGCGTTCTCAAGCCATTTCCCGAAACTTCCGTCTTTCACATGTGCAGGAACCCAGTTGATCTCTTGGTTGAGTTCGACCATTCGGTCCTTTACATCGGTCACCTTCACGAACCACGAGGAAATTGCCCTATACACCAGTGGTTCTGCACATCGCCAGCAGTGCGGATAGGAGTGCATGTACGAGTCGTGGCGAACGAGTCGCCCATAATCTTTCAAGGAACGAATGATCAGCGGGTTCGCATCAAAGACATGCTGACCCACCCAGTCAGACACCTCGGCCGTGTACCGGCCGTGCTCGTCCATGGGGCAGACCGGTTCGATACCTGCTGCGTTACAGGCATTCTGGTCTTCCTCACCAAACCCCGGGGCCATGTGAACAATGCCAGTGCCATCTTCAGTTGAGACAAAGTCTGCCGACAACACCTGAAATGCATGTTCGACATCGGCAAAGTAGTTGAACAACGGCGAATAACGACGACCCGCAAGCTCAGACCCCTTCAGAACACCGACCTGAACAGCCTCGCCGAACTGTGCCTCGTACGCACCCACACGAGACTCTGCGATGATCCAGCGTTCTCCATCAGCTTCGAGGATTGCGTAATCGATTTCTGGCCCAACTGCGAGCGCCAGGTTGGAAGGCAGGGTCCACGGGGTCGTGGTCCATGCAAGAATCCGCTCCCCTGTTTCAAGTTGGAACCACACAGTGACGGCAGGGTCTTGACGGTCGCGGTAAACGTCGTCCATGCGAGTCTCGGTGTTCGAGAGCGGCGTTTCACAGCGCCAGCAGTACGCAAGCACCCGGAATCCCTCGTAGATCAAACCCTTGTCCCACAGACTCTTAAACGCCCACATGACACTTTCCATGTAGTCACGATCAAGGGTCTTATAGTCATTGTCAAAATCAACCCACCGCGCCTGACGCGTCACGTAATCACGCCATTCCTCGGTGTACTGCAACACGCTGGTACGGCATGCGTCATTGAATTTGTCGACACCAAACGCGCTGATTTCCGGATGGCCAGAAATCCCAAGCTCTTTCTCCGCCTGCACTTCTGCCGGAAGACCATGACAGTCCCAACCAAAGCGGCGCTCCACCCGCCGACCGCGCATTGTCTGGTAGCGAGGAATTGCGTCCTTTACATATCCGGTGAGGAGATGGCCATAATGAGGGAGCCCGTTCGCGAATGGCGGGCCGTCATAAAACACAAATTCGTTTGAACCATCGGTGCCAGCATCTCGCATGTCGATCGATCGCTGAAAAGAGTTCTCGGCTTCCCACCGGGCAAGCACTTCGCCCTCTAAAGCAGGCAGGTTTGGTTGCGAGGAAACAGGGGGGTACATGGAGACATCCTGTGAGAGCGGAATGAACGAGATCAGGCTACCGAGCGACCTGTCGCTCCGTACGAAGGGTGATCAGGAGTCTGTACGGGCTCCACCCGTCGGCTTCAGCAAGTACACGCCGTTCGCTACCTTCTCCATTGAGCCATCAAGGGCGTAGCACAACCCACTTGCGAAGTCGATAAGACGGCGGGCAACATCGCGCTCGCACGCATCAAGGTTCATGATCACGGGCTGACCACGCTTCAACGTGTCTGCCACTTCTTGAGCCTGATCAAATCGAGCGGGTCGAATGGCTTGCGGTTCACTTGACCCTGCACGAGAGACTTTCTGAGACCGAACCATGACGCCTGAATCATCGCTCGAAGCCTGACGACGTGACGGAGAAGCATCGAAATCTCTGCTCGGGAACACTGGACGGCCGCTACTGGTGTTGTCTGGCTGTTCGACAACATCGTCGTCATCATGGAAACCGCCACGCGCCGGAACTTCGCCGCGGCGTTGACGGGGCTCGTACTCTTCTTCGAACTCATCGTCGTAATAGGCCTCATCCGGACCTAAACCCAGATAGTCCATCGTGCGCTTCCACAGAGACATTGGCGTTTCCTCCTCAACCCGACAGGCTAACCCACCGCAACGCTGCGGACGCGGAGGGTTGTACTAGTTCCTACTACCAAGAATTGCGCTTCCAATACGCACCATGGTTGACCCTTCTTCAACCGCAAGTTGAAGGTCACCAGACATCCCAAAATTGCGCACTCTCAAATTGTGCAACATGGCCATTTCACTTACGAGCCGAAACGCCTCACGGGTCTGCTGCTCTGCGCCAGAAGTTGGACCAACCGTCATGAGACCTTCAACATGAAGGCCCTGGTCACGTGATCGCTCAATGAGCTGCGGGACTGCTTCAGGCGAGCAGCCCCCCTTAGACGGCTCGCCGGTTGCGTTTACCTGAAGATGGATCCGAGCGCCCGTCATTCGTTTCGCAATCTCATCGATGAGCGATGCACGATCAACGCTGGCCACACAGTCGACAAGCCCCGCGATCATGCGCACCTTATTTGTCTGCAACTGCCCAATGAACTGCACTTCAACACCTGCAGTCCTGACGTCATCGATCGCACCCGCCTTGTCACGAACCTCCTGGGCATAATTCTCGCCAATCATCCGAGCTCCGGCGTCAGCAGCCGCTCGAACAACCTCGGCAGGATGCGTCTTTGTGACAACGACAAGGTCAACTGGATCTTGCGTCCACAGTTCGATTTGCTGCTCAACCGCAGTCATTCGCTCACGGATCGCCCCAACAGACAAGTCCATTAGCTGAGCAGCAACCTGATTATTTCAAGAAGGACGGAACATCAAATCCATCGTCTTCCTCGTCATCTGCATCATCGTCTGCAAACAACTCTGAAAGCCTCGATGTTCCAGATGAGGAAGTGCTGTCAACTCCACTCACTGAGTCGACCCGGTCGAATCCCGCTGCGACAACGGTGATCTTCACCTCATCGCCCATCTCATCGTCGATCACTGTTCCGAAGATGAGGTTCACATCTGGATGCGCCACAGAGTGAATGATCTCTGCCGCAGCGTTCATCTCGAACAGACCCATGCTTGACGGGCCTGTGATGTTCAACAACACACCACGGGCTCCGTCGATAGCCGACTCGAGCAACGGACTCGAAATCGCAGCCTTAGCCGCTGAAACCGCGCGATCGTCACCGCCTGCCTGACCGATTCCCATGAGGGCAGAACCGGCGTTTGAGAGCACCATGCGAACATCGGCAAAGTCGGTGTTAATCAAACCGGGGATGGTCAACAAGTTGGTGATACCTGATACACCGTCAAGAAGGACATCATCCGCCATTTTGAAGGCGCTCAATACGCTGGTCTTCTCGTTCGCAACGGAGAGCAACCTGTCGTTAGGAATCACGATCAGGGTGTCTACTTTTTCCTTCAAACGCTGAATGCCAGACTCGGCTTGAACAGCCCTGCGCCGTCCCTCAAACGCGAACGGGCGGGTCACGACTCCAATAGTGAGCGCACCGACACCACGTGCGATTTCTGCAATAACCGGAGCTGCACCAGTTCCGGTGCCTCCGCCTTCACCTGCGGTGATGAACACCATGTCGGCGCCTTTCACCAACTCGGCAATCTCAGACTCGTGTGCCTCAGCTGCACTAGCACCAACTTCGGGGTCACTTCCTGCGCCCAAGCCTCGTGTCAACTCACGGCCAATGTCAAGCTTGACGTCAGCATCACTCATTAACAATGCCTGTGCATCAGTGTTCACTGCGATGAATTCAACACCACGTAGACCAGCGTCGATCATTCGGTTCACTGCGTTGACGCCACCGCCGCCAACACCGATCACCTTGATCACTGCGAGATAGTTCTGCGGTGAGCCAGCCATTACATGTTCCTCTCTGAGCAACTCCAATTACCTACATGTTGTAGCACAGCAGCACTGAGCCGTAAGCAGGTGATTCGAGGAGCACTGTTCTTCATCAGATGATTAGTCAACTTGCATTCGCCTTGATGTTCCTTCTGCAACTTGACGACAGGGCGATGCTACCGCAGTGGCACCGCATCGTTGACGAATCACTCGCTAAGGATGACCTCATCGGTCGAAACATCAACTACTGTGCCAGCGAAAATCTCCCCTGCCGACAGCACAGTCTCTAGGCGAACGAGCTTCGGGAAGAGCTCCCTAGCCGCCCCAAACTTGATGACCGTGCTGTCATCAAGAGTTACCCGGAGATCCGTGCCAGCAGCATCAACTTCGATCAGACTTACCCGGTCACGAATTCCGGCGGTGAGCACTGCTCCAAGCGCCGCAGCCCCTGTTGGGCCTGCAGGAGCGAACTCAGCAACCCCAAGGTTTGGGGAATCAGCAGAGACGAGCAACAGGTACTCAAACGGCCAACCGTCGATGACGTCGAGCACTCTTCCATCGGCATCGAGCACTCTGAAGAGCCCATCGGGGCCAGGGAATGACAGCACCGGTTCACGTTCACGAATATCAATCACTAAGCCAAATGGCCAGTCTGTTCGAACAGCAGATTCAGAGACCCACGCAATTTCGTTAATTTTCTCCTCGATTGCATCGGTATCAACGAGTACAACAGGAGTTCCAAGCACCTCTTCAATGATCGCATTGAGTTGAGTCGGATTTGTGTACACGTTCCCAGTGACACGGACGTCCGTTGACCGAACACCAAACCACGAAGATCCGAGCACAGCGAGCACTGCGATCACAATGAAGAGCGCCGCCGATGCCCCGATAAGGCGAACGAGTCGGCGACGGCCAAGGGCCCGCCGTACAGCAGCACGACGAGCACGAACACGACCGTCCATCGAACGACGGGGGGCAGACGATGACGCTGAGCGCTGGCCTCCATCGTCATCGATGATCAGCACTTTTCGACGTGAGCTCGAAGTTGCCCCTAAGTCTCCACCGACATACACCGAATCAGGTCCGCCATCATCGGAAATGGAAATCCTGCGCCGAAGACCTGGGTCGATCGACCGACCCGGACGCTGTTTATTGGAATCCATCGTTGTTGACGCTAGCGAGCACACGCCACACGAAGGTGTCACCTTGCGAGTTCGCTACCAGACACCTCATTGAAACCAAAAAGTTGCACCTCTGAACGTAAGGAAAATCCGGTCGCTTCGCGCACACGTTCTCGAACAACGTCCATCACAGCCATAACATCGTCAGCCAAGCCGCCAATATCTGCCTGAATAAAGTTGGCATGTTTCGCCGACACCTCGGCAGTACCGATCCGAAAGCCGCGAAGGCCAATATTGTCGATGAGTTCCCCGGCGCTCACCTCGCCTGGAACAGGATTCACAAACACCGACCCACAGTTTTGTCCACCTGGCTGGTGCTCGCGCCGCCACTTCACAATTTCTTCCACCCGCCGAGATAACTCGTCACCATCGCCAACTGCGCCACTGAGGCGTGCTGATACAACCACATGACGGCTATCGAGAGCAGAGGACCTAAACGCGAGGCCCAACTCCTCAAGACCCCGCTTTTCCAACGTTGACTGCTTCAGATCAACCACATCGACATCAATCAGACTGTCAGCCATATCTGAACCGTGACCACCTGCGTTCATTCTCACTGCCCCGCCAATTGATCCAGGAACACCAACCATCCACTCAAGTCCGGCAATCCCCAACGAAGCCATCCGGCGCGAGAGGACGGGCAATGCCACCGACCCACCGGCTTCCACGACAAGAGGGTCACCAATGCGCCCGTCGGTGGGCTCGGCATGAATCCATTCAGCAAAATCGCCAAGCGTCACGACAACTCCGTGCCACCCACTATCTGAAACCAAGGTGTTTGAGCCCCTGCCGAGTACCGACACCGGGGCGCCGCACTCTCGAGCAGCATCGCCAACCAAAATCAAGTCATCAACTGAGTTGATCTCAACCGCACACGCCGCAGTCCCACCAACTCGATACGTCGTCAATCGGCCAAACGGAGCGTCACTCGCGATAGTGAGGGCGAGTTCAGATGAGCGCTCATCTACACAAGCGATGAAGTCATCAACGCTCCAACCCTCATGTGTCACTGCACGACACTCTCTTCACGAACCCCTCTTGCCATCAGTATTTCGTCAGGAAGAGTTGCGATATCCCCGCAACCCATTGAGAGACACAAATCTCCAGAGCGAAGTTCGGACGCAAGGAACTTGACGAGTGCATCACGCTTTGGCATCCATACGACACGACTTTGGGGCCGTGCTTCAAGCACGGCGTTCACCACAAGTTTTCCTGTCACACCCGGAATTGGCTGAGTACCAGACGAGTAAATATCTGTGATGACAACAACATCTGCATCACGGAAACTCATCGCATACTGGTCTGAAATCTCCGACATTCGATTGAAACGATTTGGCTGAAAGACGGCGACAACCCGAGACCAATCGGCCGCAGATTCGCGAGTCGATGCAAGCACTGCTTCGATTTCGGCCGGCAAATGCGCATAGTCGTCAACAAGTGTTGCGCCATCGACATTTCCACGCACGTCAAAACGTCGGGCAACACCTCCGAAGGTTCCCAAGGACCCGGCGGCGACCTCAGGCGCAACTCCAAGTTCAACCGCAAGAGCGAGGGCGCCCGTTGCATTCAACACGTTGTGCAGCCCACGAAGCGGGAGATCAACACGCGCGATCACCTCACCACGCCGTTCAACGGCGAAGGTATTGCCAGAGCGCTGAGGCTGGATATCCACCACTCTGTAATCAGCACCTTCGGAGACGCCGAAGGTCACCACATCCCTGGCGGCACATAGGCGTCTAGCAACGTCACAGTCAACACCGATGACCACCGGCCCATCCACTGCGTCGACGTAGCGCTCAAAGCCCTCGACAATCGCATCAAAGGTTCCGTAGTTATCCAGATGGTCAACGTCGACATTTGTCAGCACTGTTCCGGCGAGAGGCAAACGAAGATGAGTTCCATCGCTCTCATCGGCTTCAACGACGAATGAACCAGAATCAGACCATCGAGCTCCCGTACCGACATCGGCAACGTCTCCCCCGATGACGAACCCCGGTTCGCGACCCGCTGCGGCAAGAATCAGCATCAGCATTGAGGACGTCGTCGTCTTGCCGTGGGTGCCTGCAACCCCATACGCATTTGTCTGCCGACATAGCGCACCGAGCACCTCTGACCGATGAACCGTCGGAATTCCCCTCTTGCGAGCTTCGTCGAGTTCGTTGATATCTGCGGGAATCGCCGTTGAGTACGTCACCACGTCTGCATCATGAACGTGCTGCCGATTATGGCCAATATGAATCTCGACTCCGCTGGCTCGAAGTCGATCAAGAATCTGACGCTCCCGAATGTCACTACCCGACACAATGTGACCCATTTCAGCGAGGGCAATCGCGATTGCACTCATGCCTGGCCCTCCGATACCAACAAGATGAACTCGACGGCGCTGATCCAATTCCCACACAACTCGCTCGCGTGGAAAAACCTCTGCCAGAGGATCCGGGCTACTCAACGTTGACACATCCTCAGGCTACGACGCTTGGGTCCGTCGAAGTGGGCATCACTTCGTGTCGTGTAGCGCCAAGGACTCGAGAACAAGTTTGGAAATCAATCCACCGTGATGAATGGCTCCGATTTCACGTGCCCGAGCGCTGAGGGCATCTCGTTTCTCGACATCTTCAAGCAGAGTTGTTATTGCCTCAACGACCTCATTCGGATCGTTGTCGCCAACTAGTACCGCTCCGAACGAATCAGATAACCAGCGGACGTTCGCGAGTTGGTGATCATCTGAGGCACCCGACCAAGGAACCAAGATTGCCGGCGTTCCCGTCGCCGCAACCTCGTGCACTGTGCTCGCACCACCTCTCCCAACGAAAAGATCTGCAGCGGCATACAGTTCTTCGGCAGCACGGACGAACTCGCTTCTGCGGTACCAGATGGAATCATCCCCATTGCGCTCGCTTGGCCCGGCCACGCGTTGTTTCCCTGAAATGTGAAGAACGGCCAAATCATTTCGAGCAGAGTTAACTTCCAGAAAACTCGCGACTGCATCATTGAGTACGCTAGAACCCAGCGATCCTCCCATCACCACAATGAGATCTCGACCTTCCGGGACCCCGAGACGACGACGCGCTTCAACGGAATCCTGCTGACGATCGACCTCAAGAATCGAACGACGCAATGGCGCACCAACAACAACTGCATTGGGCAGCGGAGAACCTTCAAAGGCGACTGCTGACGATGACGCCCAGCGAGCCGCAAGACGACTCGCCCGTCCCGGAGTCCGGTCGTAACTGATCACAACAATTGGTCGTCGCAGCACGATCGCTGCAAGGACAGGCGGAAGGCTTGCGTAGCCGCCAACCGACACCACGACTCCAACCTTCCACCGACGAAAGAGCAAAATCGATCGAATTGCCGCAGCGATTTGGCGGGCGACAAACGTCGGAGTCTGCAACGAGAACTTTCGGCCGATTCCACTTACCGAAAAGAATGTCCCAGAGAAACCGCTTTCTGGAACAAGCTCAGTCTCAATACCTCGCTGCGCCCCAACATATTTCAGTTGTGCCGGATCAACTCCGGCATCAACAAGGCCCTGCATCACCGCTATCGCAGGGAAGACATGTCCAGCCGTACCCCCTCCAGCAACAACAATGCTCGAGGTGAATGGCTGGGACTGCGTCACGTCTTGGACTTTACGGGCTGGCGAGAAATGTTAAGGAGCAGGCCAACACCAACCAGACATGACATCAACGATGTTCCGCCATGCGAGAAAAACGGAAGCGTCAACCCGGTAACGGGCAACACTCCCGCAACTCCCCCGACGTTGATGATTGCCTGAATAGCAATCCAGGAAGTCACGCCAGCTGCAACGAGCATTCCAAAACGATCAGGTGCCCGCAAGGCAGTCTGCATACCGAGGATCGTCAGCAGGGTGAAGCCACCAAGAACCGTCACCACCCCGAACAACCCAAGTTCATCGGCGATGATTGCGAAAATAAAGTCGCTATGCGCAAGCGGTAGGTACCCGAGTTTCGATCGACTTCCACCAATACCTGAGCCCGTGAGGCCACCATTTGCGATGCTCAACATTCCCTGCCACACCTGATAGGCGTAATGCTCCTTGTTGCCTTCGATATCGAAGAATGCAGTGATTCGCCCAAACCGACGAGGCGACGCAAACACCATGATTGCTCCGAGAAATGCCCCGACACTCACCACGCTTCCGATATGCATCCATGGAATCCCAGCAATGAACGACATCGCCATCACGATAAGGACCAACACGACCGCAGAGCCAAAGTCTCCCTGAATCAGGCTCAAGATGAACGCGGCACTCGTGACAGCCCCAATCGGGATGATCGTTCGACGCCAGTCGTTCAAGACATCCTTACGGCGGGTGAGAATGTCAGCGACGCCGAGGATGACAGACAACTTGAAGATCTCCGATGGCTGGAAGGTCATACCGCCGACCGAGACCCACGAATTTGCGTCATTCACCGTGTGACTCCACCCCGGAACAAACGGAAGAGCCATCATCCCAAGTCCGACCGCCCAAATCAATGTGATGAGACGACGAAACAACTGATAGCGAACCCGAATGACAACCGACATGAGCCCTAGACCAGCAACCGCGAACACCGACTGCCTGATGACCATTGAGTAAGGCGAACCATCACCGGCTGCTCGCAACGGGCCAGAGGCTGACAGCAGCATCACGAGCCCAAGCAGCACCATGATTGCGACCACAGCAATGATTGAAAAATACGTTCTTGAGGCTTCTACTGCTCGGTCACGTTGCAGTGCCTCACGAAGCGATAGCCGGTCGTGACGCTCGTGACGTTTACCACCAGCACCGCTCTCTCGCTTGCGCTTCGAGGCCGCGAGGGCTTGCCGTCGGCGGTCGTCGATGTTGCCACCATGTTTGATCGCAAGTGTCACTGTGTCCCTCCAAAGATTTCGGAAATCCCTTGTTGCATTCGTTCTTTCACCAAGCGGATGAAATGATCCCCTCGAGCCGGGTAGCCCCCTGAGGGGTACCAATCAAAACTTGCGCATCCCGGCGATAGCACGACCTCGCCACGCCCTGCTGCTAGCCGAGCAGCGAGGTCGACGGCAGTCTCCATCGAACCCGCTGTCACCACTTCAACAGCGCCACCGAATGCTTCCGAAATTTCGGCGGCTGCCTCTCCGATCGCCACCACAGCACGGAGCGACGAACCAGCTTCAGCCATCGGCGCCAAATCAAGGTCTTTGTTTCGCCCACCAGCGATCAGAACAGACGTGGGGAACGCCCGAATAGCCGCTGAGGCTGCGTGCGGAGTGGTCGCCTTCGAATCGTTGAACCAACGAACGCCATCGACTTCTCCCACAAACTGGAGTCGATGAGGAGGCGCTTCAAATGAACGCAGAGCCGACGCAACAGCCTCGACGCCAACAAGGCCACTCTCCAACACAAGCGCTGCGGCAGCTAGCGCATTCGTGACATCGTGTGGAAGCGATCGAGTCATTTCCGATGCAGCGATAATTGGCCCGCTCGGCGACATCAGCACCCCATTGTCAACGAAGTAATCGCCATCGAAGCCAAAGGTCACTTGGCGGCCCGCAGAACCTCGAAGATGGGACAACACAGTGGAGTCGCAAGAGCTTCCGATCGAAATATCGGTTTCAACCTGCTGCGCGAAGATTTTTGCCTTTGCGGACTCATAAGAGGCCATGTCACGGTGCCAATTGAGGTGATCTGGTGCAAGGTTGAGCCAAACAGCAGCATCTGCACGGAAGCTCTCTGTCCAGGCCAAACGAAAGCTCGTGCACTCGACCACATACGCATCAAGGTCAAGTTCGAGTGCATCGATGAATGGAGTATCCGTATTGCCGACGGCAAGAGACCGAGCTCCACCTGCGGCCAGCATGGCAACAGCGAGTTCGCAGGTGGTCGTTTTCCCGTCCGTTCCAGTGACCGCAAGTATTGGACGAGGCCCTCCATCTCGCTGCTGTTCAGCGGCGTAAGCGATTTCAATTTCGCTCGCAATCGTCACATCTGCTCGCTGAGCAGATGTGATGAGATGATGATGCTCGGGAACCCCGGGAGCCGGAGCGATGAGATCGAATCCGCCTACAAATGAGTCGAGTGATTCGCCGTTCGGCAACGCCCCCAGAGAAAACCCATTAACGCTCGCCCTCTGTTCCTTGACCCGGTCAATGACGTCATCGGTAACAACCACATCATGCCCATGGCGACGCAACGCCCGTGCGGTTGATTCGCCTGCAATACCGAAGCCATGCACCAGGGACCGCATATCAGCCGCCAACCACCGCAGTGAAGTCACCGATAAAGATGGCAAGAGCAAGGGCTACGAATACAGCGGACAACAGCCAGAAACGAATGATGACGGTCGTCTCGGGCCAACCACTGAGTTCAAAATGATGGTGAATCGGCGACATCTTGAAGAGCCGACGCTTACGGCCTGACAGCTTGAACACTCCCATCTGAATCGCGACTGATCCTGCTTCAACCACGTTGATTCCGCAGATCAAAATGAGAAGAAGATGAGTGTTCATCGTCAACGCCAGCGATGCGAGCGCTGCACCGATCGCAAGCGCACCAACATCACCCATGAAGATTCGGGCTGGAGCTGCGTTCCACCAAAGAAAACCTAGGCACGCTCCTGCGAATGATGCCGCCAAGACCCCCATGTCCAACGGGTTTACAACGCTGTAAATCTCCGGGTTTCGGAATGTCCAATACGAGATAATCATGAACGCTCCGAACCCCATCAGGGCTGACCCTCCAGCAAGCCCATCGAGTCCATCGGTGACGTTCACCGCGTTTGTTGTTGCCCAAATAATGAGACCCGCCCAAAGGATCCACACCACCTGCGGCACCTCGAAGCCAAGGTCTCCAGCTCGGGTAATCGAGATCGATTCTTCGATACCTGTAGCCGCAACAAGCCACCATGCAATACCAAAACTCATCAGCATCGTGATGTAGTTCTTCTGCTTCCAGAAAATTCCGCGATTGTGGCGCTTCCGAACCTTGATCCAGTCGTCGAGAAAACCCATGAATGACATTCCGAGAATTCCGACCCAGACGATCATTGCCTGATCAGAGAACGCAATGTCTCGTGTATGTGCAATTAGCCACCCGACAAGCGCTGAAACAACAATGGCAATGCCACCCATCGTCGGGGTCCCCTGCTTGCCCATGTGGTGTTCAGGACCATGATCCTCTTTCCCAAGGATCGGCTGTCCCTGGCCACGTGCAGAAAACCAGCGGATGAGAAACCGTGTTCCGAGTAGTGAACACAATGCAGCTGTCGCTCCGGCAAGCATGATCGCAATCATCGTTTTGCCTCCATCGCTGCGCGAACGTGTTCGACGTCATCAAAGTCTGCCTTGCAGGATCCAATTTCTTGGTAGCGCTCATGGCCCTTGCCGGCGACGACGATCACGTCACCATGTTCTGCAGCAAGCACTGCTCGGGCGATCGCCTCGGAGCGATCCACCTCGCAACTCCACCGTGCTGTCGTGGTTTCGCCAAAACCAGCGCAAACCTCTTCAATGATTGCGCTGGGATCTTCGTGACGGGGATTATCAGAGGTCACCACAACAACATCGGCATGAGTTCCGGCTATTGCTGCCATTTCGGGACGCTTACGGCGGTCCCGACCGCCGCCACATCCGAAGACCACAATCAGACGTCGTCCTGCTGCCAACTCGCGACATGTATCTAGCAACGCCTCCAGTGCCTCGGGAGTATGTGCAAAGTCGACGATGACGTCGTAGCCGTTCCCAGAAATACGTTGCATACGTCCTGGCACCTGCTCAACCGATGCCAACCCACGAGCGATGATGTCATCATCAATTCCGAATGCCCGAGCACACGAGATAACAGCAAGTGCGTTCTCAATATTGGGTCGTCCCGGCAACGCAAGACTGAAAGAGGTTCCGTCGACAACGAAGGTCGATCCTTCCAACGAAAGGTCAAGCGACTCCACCTGAGACATCGAATACTGAGCCACCTGTTGATCGTCTGCTGCAAGATCGCCAAGGAGGCGTCCGTGGACGTCGTCAGCATTCACCATCATCCGCCCCACCCCATAGGAGGTGAACAGCAACGACTTTGCGCGGAAATATTCCTCCTGAGTGCCATGCACGTCGAGGTGATCGTGACCGAGGTTCGTGAAAATTCCTGCTGCAAACGTCGTGCCACGGACGCGTTGTTGCACGAGGGAGTGCGACGAAACTTCCATTGCGACAACCGACACTCCCTCGTCAGCAAGCTCGCGCAACTTTCTCTGCAAGCGAGGAGCCTCGGGAGTTGTCATGTCACCTTCAAGGGTTCCAATTACCGCCGAGGTCCGGCCCGCCTCCGAAAAAACGGCCGCAAGTAGCTGGGCGACGGTGGTCTTGCCGTTGGTGCCGGTAATCCCGATGACATCGATCTCCGCTGACGGCCGGCCCGCAATGATCGCCGCAATCTCTCCAAGCACCGATCGAACATCGTCGACAACCAGTTGTGGAACGGCAACATCTAGTTCGTGGTCGACAAGCAGTGCAACTGATCCGCTCTTTAGAGCCTCTTCGGCAAAGGCGTGACCATCGAAGTGCTCACCCGAGATGCACGCGAATAACGAGCCCTCGACAACCCGGCGTGAGTCCATCACGACAGAGGTCACTTCAACTGAGGCACCCTCAGGAACGAGCCGCACATCGCTCGTCGTCGCTAAGGAGAGGTCGCGAACAAGGGCTTCATCCAATGTGAGCGTGTTACGGTGCCCCATCACAATCTCACTCTGCGCAGGTCGTGCCGTTAGAGGGTGGCTGAATCCCCAACTCATGGGCAATGGTCGGGACGAGTCGCGCAAACACGGGTGCTGCTGCGGTTCCACCAAAGCGGTTGATGGTTCCTGCCGGTGGTTCGTCAATGCTGATCAACACCGTGATTTGAGGGTCTTCAGCAGGGAAAAACCCAACGAAACTTGCGTAGTACGAGCGAACGCCGAATTCGTCCTCGTACCCACCATTTGGTTGGGCCTTCAGGCCGGTTCCTGTCTTTCCTGCGACATTAAACGACGACACCTGAGCACGAGTTGCGGTACCTGAACACACGACGTCGGTCATCAACGACTGCATCACCAGAGCAGTGTTTGTCGAGACCACCTCGTGAGTTGCTGATGGAGCGGTCGGAACAATCTCTCCATCGTCACCTACAAAACCGCGAACCAACTTCGGAGCGACATACAACCCATCATTTGCGATTGCGTTCACTGCAGAAATCAACTGGATCGGCGTGCTCGCAAGGCCTTGACCGTACGACACCGTGTACTTCTCTGAGCCGTATAGTTCGTTCCAGTCTTTGAAGATGCCCGCTGATTCTCCCGGGAAATCAAGAGCGGTTGGTTCACCGAGCCCAAACTTCCGCATGAAGTCCCAGTGGCGACGCAGCTGCACCTCTTCTTGGACCATGATCGTGCCAATATTCGACGACTCGACCAGAATCTGGCGCACCGTCATGTCCTCATCGGGGTGCTCGTGAGAGTCGCGAAGCAGGTCATCACCGTACTGCTTCCGCCAAGGAACCGCTTCAAACACCGTGTCTGGTCCGACCACTCCTGTTTCAAGTCCGGCAGCAATCGTGATGACCTTGGCAACTGACCCAGGTTCATAAGAATCGACCGCTGCGTGGTTGCCCGAAGTAATGAGCACCTCGTTCGTATCGACATCTCGTTTCACCGATGCCATGGCGTACAACTCGCCCGAGTCTGCATCCATCACGATGCAGGTGCCGGCCTTAGAGCCAGTGTTTCCGACCCGCTCGAGCAAGGCTTGCTCACAAGTGAATTGAATCGACCGGTCAATTGTGAGAATCAAATCGTCACCAGGCACCACCCCATCAATCGCATCTTCAGTACCTGCAATTGATCTTCCACCGGGGGCAACCTGACGGGTCACACTTCCGTTCTGACCAGACAAAATGTCGTCATACTGCTTTTCAAGACCTGCTGTCCCTACGCCGTCAATGTCAGTTCGACCGATGACAGACCGTCCGGTGTCACCGCCGGGAAGCAACCGAGTCGGCTCAGAGTCGACATTCACGCCGGACAACTTCAACGCAGCAATTTGATCCCCTAAATCAGCATCAACCTGCCGACGAACGTAGACGAACCCCTTGTCTTTGAGAATCATCTCGTCGTACAACCGCTGCTGTTCATCAACATCTAAGCTCAGCATCGTTGCAAGCATGTTGAGGGTCGCTTCCTCATTGTCGATGAGTTTGGGGTTAATGCTGATCGTTGCAGCAGGAATTGAGACTGCGAGTTCCTCTCCGTTGCGATCAAAGATCGTTCCACGATCCGCAACGACAGTCGTCGTGCGAGTCCACTGGTTCGTCGCCTCGGCACGCATCGAGTCACCGCCGGCCGTCTGCAACCCGACGACTTTTGCCGTAACAACGATCAACATCACCAAGACGAATGCGACAACAATCTGAATGCGCCGGCGCTGATTACCAATTTTAAAACGGCCTGCTGTCGGCTTTGCCGAAATGACGCGAAGTTTGCGTTGCGGAGACGCCGATCGAGATGCTGTTGCCCGCTCTGTTGCTGACCCCCGGGACCGTGACGACGACTGCGAAGTTGAATTTCGACCTTTTGCCCGTCCTGTTCGAGCCTGAGGAGATGTTGAGCGGGTTCGCTGTTGAACTGACGGAGCAGAGCGTCGCGCTGAGCGCTGTGGAATCTCGCGACGACTCATTAGTCCATCCCATTCATAATCTTGACCATTCGAAATTGATCCAGAGGGCCTAAATAATCAGGAACGTCAGCAATGCTGTCTCCACCGCTAGTTGCGGCCATCGCCATTGCGAGCACCAGGGGATCAACCGAAAGGAAACTGCTGTCGACAGCCGGAGCCATCCCCAGTTCGCGTGCGCGCTGGTCGAGACGCACTGGGGCTCGCAACTCTGCGCGAACTGCGCGAAGGGTGTCGAAGCGATCGTTCTGCTCGGCGATGGCTCGGTCGAGTTGGTCAATAACGGTTTGACGCGATGCGATTTGGGTATGGATCACTGCAAGCATTCCAAGACCGACCGCAATCACGGTGGCGGTGAACACAACTAGGCGAGTTGTGCGGCGACGAAGTTCGACGACGCGAAGCGCAGAAGGTAGCTGTGTTAATGACCGACTTGCTGGTTTCCGCAGCGCAATTGCCATCAGGATTCCTCCGCGATTCGCTCGACAACGCGCAGACGTGCAGAGGTTGACCGCCGATTGCGCTCCATCTCCGAGGCGGACGGCTTCTTAGCAACTTTCCGGACGATACGAACGGTCTGAATAGCACCACAGATGCACGGCAATTCTGGTGGACACTCGCAACGATCGGATGCAGCGATCATTCGCTGTTTCACAATGCGATCCTCTCCAGAGTGGTACGAGAGCACCGCCACTCGCCCGCCAGGCACGACACGATCGATTGCGGCGTCAATTGCGAGAGGGAGAGCTTCGAGCTCGCCATTGACTTCGATCCGTATCGCCTGAAAAGTCCGCTTTGCTGGATGGCCGCCGGTGCGTCGCGCTGGGGCAGGAATAGCTGCAACGATCACTTCAGCCAACTGATTTGTTGTTTCGATAGGACGGGCGGCAACAATTGCAGTGGCAATACGCGAAGCAAATCTTTCTTCGCCATATCGCTGAATGACATCGGCCAGCCTGCGAACGTCGTATCCGTTCACCACATCGTCTGCGGTCCACGAGGCATCGGGACCCATCCGCATATCGAGAGGACCTTCGTGGCGATAACTGAATCCTCGGCTGCCTTCATCAAGCTGGTATGACGACACTCCGAGGTCAAATAGGGCGCCGCTCAACCGCTCGACGCCATGCTCAGCCAGCCCGCCATCAACATCGTCGTATCGACGCATCGTCGTGCGGAACCGGGTTCCAAATCGCTCTAAGCGTCCGGTAGCGGCCTCTATCGCATCGGGGTCGCGATCGAGACCAATGATGTCGAGGTCATCACGTGAATCAAGAAGCGCCTCAGAATGCCCGCCACCACCGAGGGTGGCATCGAGGATGGTGCCAGGTGGAACATCGGCGAAAACACCAACGATCTCTTCTCGCATCACTGGATCGTGGGAGAAGGTTGCACGGTCTGCGTCAGCCACTGTCATCAGTCCTGCCACACCCGTGGGTTCGCCTCGTGCAAGTCCTCTGCCTCGATTGTCTCGTAACGCGAGGGTCTCCAAACTTCAATTGAGTTGAGGTTCCCAACGACCATGACCTGCTCGCCACCGTTGAGGCCGGCGAATTCTCTTGCCTTTTCATCGAGTGTGAGTCGGCCTTGTTTGTCAACCGAGACTGAGACCGTCTGGGTGGCAACAAATCGTCGTTGGGTTGGAGTCGCAGTGCCTGACTTCACCGCCTCGATGACGTCATTGGCCTCAGCTTCGAATACGGCGACCGTCCGGAGGGAGATACATCCCTGTGGATCCAGGGTTGCGTAACAACGGTCACCGAGTTCGGCGCGGAATGGTGCAGGAAGGCCAAGACGACCATTGTCGTCGATGCTGCGGTCGTATACGCCGACAAACATCTTCCCCTCCCTTTCGTTCCGCTCCGCCTCGACTCATGAGTTGCGGTCTCCCACGAGCGTCATAAGTATTTCACCTATTCACACCAATATCAACCATTTCACACCAAAACTCTCCAGTGCGTCCCGCAAGGTGTTCCAACAGGTGTTCGGCGATTGATGTCATGCGTCAGAACGACGTGCGTCAGTAGGAGGAATATCTGTCAGTTAAAGAACCGACAGAAATCAACACCCTCGTCGTCAAAACAGATGCAACACCCTGCAGCAACTTGCAGGGCGCAAGAGGTTCAGCGAACCGCAGTCACCAGAGCAGCATGCAGCTCAGACGCGACGATGTTTCGGCAACGAGACTCAATCAACGCTGGCCTTCGAACTGTGGAAGCAGGTGGTTCCGCCAGTGCACCGAGCAACAGGTCGGTCGGATCCTCAAAATGAAGCTGACCCTGAACACGGGCACCATCGCGAGTTCTACGTTGGCTCAACCCAACCAGCTTCGAATGACCTGCCAACAGCTCTCCGTGCGCTCGACCGGCAAAACACAAGAGGTCACCCCCGGCATCGCACTCCATTGCGCCTTCGAATTGCCAGATGTCAGAAGGGCAACATTCGAGTGCCTGCAACGCCGCCATCCACCACTTCCCCACTGCCGCCATCATTGCCATCGGCTCAGCGAGGTATCGAGGATCTTCAACACCCACTTCGATATCGATCCACAATGAATCTTCCGGGTCTACGAGCACCGCTCCTCCGCCGGAGCGACGCCGGACCACCTCAAGCCCACGCTCATCAACCGAACGCTGATCGAGAATCTCGCCAGACTGCCGAGAGCCAAGCACAAGGGCTCTTGCCGAAGGAACACAGTGCACGACACGAACGCCGTCTCGCCAAATCGGTGCAGCTGCATGTAGTTCTCCAGCAGGTGCCCGTCGGAGCAGCGACTCCGTCTTCAACTCGCAACCGGAAGGTACGCCCGCCACGCTGAAGGCATACGAGAGACTCCAACAACCACCCAGGCCGGCGACTTCGGTGCAACCGATGGACGCTTCAAGAACATTCCGGCTTCCTCGGGAGTGCGATCACGCTTTGCCAGGTTGCATGGCTTGCACGCCGCAACGAGATTTTCCCAGCTGTGTGATCCACCACGCGACCTCGGGATGACGTGATCAATTGAGTCGGCATGACCTCCGCAGTACTGACACTCATCATCATCACGAGCAAAGACCGCTCGCCGTGATAACACAGCTCGACGTTGTCGAGGTGCTTTCACCATGTACCTCAGTCTCACGACAAGTGGCATCTCGATTGCCACCGAAGGCGATCTCACCATCTCTTCACCAGACTCAATGATTTCGGCTTTTTCGGCCAGAACTAAACATGTCGCACGTCGTGCAGACACAACGCTTAACGGCTCGAAACTTGCATTCAGTACGAGCACGTTTCTCATCGCCTACGCCTTGACGTTCCGACGAATCATTCGCCTGCTATTCGACGCATCTGACCACACCACGCCAAATATTCCACCACATCTTGTGGCCGAGGAGGGTGATCGCCTGACCCGTACTGCGTTACGACCCGAAATTCGAGATAGTCCGGGGCCGGAAGCGGAAGAAACGGGAAACGACGGAACCACCCTCGAGGAGCGAGCAGCAGCATCTGACGGAAGGCAATGACCCACAATGCTGGCCGTCGGCCAACTGCAATTACGACTGCGAGCACGAACCTCGTTCTCGCTATCGAACCACTCACGCTGGGCGGGGCTCCTTCGGCAGGCCAAGCACCATCTCTCCAATAATATTTCGCTGAACCTGCGACGAACCAGCGTAAATCGTGCCCGCACGAGCAGAGAGGAATGTTCCCACCCAAGATGCGGATGAGTTCGGAGCCCCAGTGTCATCGGTTTGGAATGACGAGGAAGGACGCCGACCATCTGGGGTCATCGCCTCTGCCCCGAGAATCTTCGTTGAGAGCTCTGTCACGGTGAGGTGGTACTCGCTCCAATACAACTTCGAGATCGCCGCATCAGGACCAGGGTGATGACCCTTCAAGAACTGAGTGAGTACCCGCATGCCGTTATAACGCATGATCTGCACCTTGCCGTAGGCATTCATCAGCTCTTGACGAATGACGGGATCTTTCGTCAAACCACGCTCTGCAGCAAGCATCAGCAAGCGATCAATCTCAGCTTGGAAGCGAATGGGCATCGTTGCCGCCGACTCGCCTCGCTCAAACCCGAGAAGTGTCATCGCAACTGCCCACCCGTTGTTTACTCCGCCAACAACATTGTCCTTCGGGCACACTGCATCGGTGTAGAACACTTCATTGAATTCGGAATCTCCGTTGAGCATCTTGATCGGACGGACTTCCACGCCGGGTTGACGCATGTCCACAAGGAGGAATGAAATGCCCTTGTGCTTTGGAGCATCTGGATCGGTGCGGGCGAGGGTGAAGATGTGATCAGCCAAGTGTCCTGCTGAGGTCCAGATTTTCTGTCCATTCAGCACCCATTGATCACCATCGAGTTGGGCCTTCAACCCAACATTTCCGAGATCTGATCCGGCGTTTGGCTCCGAGTAACCCTGACACCAGGTGTCTTCACCTGAGAGCACTCGAGGAAGGTAATACTCGCGTTGCTCCTCACTGCCCATGATGAGGAGGGTGTTACCGAGCATCTGGATGCCAAAAGTGTCGTTCGGTCCGCCAGTCGGAACACCGGCCAGAGCGAACTCCTCAGCAAGGATTACCTGCTCGAGTGCAGAGAGTCCTGCCCCACCGTATTTCTGAGGCCAACCTGGCGCGAGATACCCGGATTCATAAAGGGTCTTTCGCCAATCAGTCACAAACTCGGTAACTTCGTCGCCCTCAAGAGTTCCGATTCCACGGAAGCCACTCGGCAATTTGTCAGCGAGGAAGGATTTCACCTTCGCGCGGTAGGCATCGGCATCAACGTCATACACAGGAAGCATGAGCAGAATCGTAGCGATTGCACAGCCTTGCGTTGTAGCGGAGCGGCAACGCGACTAGCTCGATGGGGCTTCGACGGTTCCTGCAGCAAGCGCCACCGCCGATGCACCAGCCAATACATGGAACTGTGCCACCGCCACGTCGAGGCCAGAGAGATGAGTCAACCGTGTACGTTCGGAAAGTTCCTGATGGATCGACTCGATAAATGCTTGCCGAAAGGCTTCGACAACGACTCCACCAATTCGTATTCGGTGAATGTCCATCATCGCAGCCAGTGAGGCGCATGCTCGCGCCACCATCATTCCGGATTGCGCAATCAATGACGCTGGGGTCGAAACAAGCCCTCGACCAGTCGACGCCTCGATACCGCGGACACTGGCATACGCATCGAGGCATCCCGCATTTCCGCAAAGGCAGGGCCGTCCGTCAACCTCAAAAGCAAGGTGAGCAAATTCGCCGACAGAACCGCGCTCACCTGACAGCAATCGTCCATCGACGACAATTCCTCCATCGACGTCGTCGCCTAGGTGCACACCGATAACTGAACCACCATCGCATGCGGCAAGCGCATATCCCCTTCCCGTGCTCTCGAGAATCACAGGACAACCGACGGCGTCTGAAATTGCATCCCGCACGGGCAAACCGTTCCAGTCGTTATTGCCGAGTGGTGCGAAACCCCCGACTTGTTCATCGACTGGCCCTGGACCGGTTACTGCACACAGCACAGGCTGCTGCTCGGCCGGGGTCGCAGCAAGCACTCTGTGAATAAGGCGGGTTAGCGCGAGATCACGGTCTTTCGGAGGCGTGACGACTCTGTCACGAACCCCAACATTTCCGTCTGCGTCGATCATGCCAACCGCTAAATGCCGTTCGCCGAGGTCGATCACCATTCGAACGTCGACAGAATCTGTCGACGACACCTCGGTAGTCACTGAAGGTCAGCCTTGCCGGCGTGCCCGAGCAGCTGCAGCCCACGATGACATCGACGCGCTACTCAATTGCTCGCGACCCAAGACTGCGATTTCGTTTGCCGCAATCACTCCGAGCACAACCACACCAACAAAAATGACGAACGCCAGAATGAAACTCACCGCCAGCGAAAGCACCGTTGCGACTATTCCGATTGATGCCCCAAGAATCGACATCACGAGCCGACGTCGAGACAACGCAACACCTCGCTCAGAGAACGACGGATCTTGCTCGAGTTCTTGCTCGATTTGACGCAAAATACGCTGTTCGTCTTCAGAAAGTGGCACCAGGTCTCATTTCAGTCATTAGTTGATGACGTTCTACATAGTCTTGCACGCATTGAGCCATGACTCAACGCCTACTCGGAGGAAAATCGCGATCGGTGGATTTCATTGACCCTGCAAGACGTATTGCGTCACCACCAAATCGTTCCCTTACTTCATCGACGGCCTTGTCACGACGACCGCGTTCAACACCCGCGTCAGAGAACAGGTCGAGTTGTTCACTGGGGGCCCCAAATCCCGACGCACTCACACCGAGCAACCTCACCGGGTGACCAGCAACAGCACTCGCAAGCAGAACATCAAGAGCAGGGACAATCTCTGAGGTAGAAGCAACTGGCTGATCCCATGTCCGCGATCGGGTGACCGTCGTGAAGTCATTGCGCCGAACCTTGATCGTCCAGGTTCGGGCACCACCCACACCTGAACGAACACGCCCAGCCACGATGTCGATCATTCGAATGAGTTCTCCATGAAGCACATCAGCGTCGGAGAGGTCAACCCCAAACGTCTCCTCATGCCCAATTGACTTTGCTTCTCGGTCGGGTACCACTGGGCGATTGTCCCGACCATTCGCCAACTCAATGAGCTGATGCGTCAGTGCTTCGCCAACCTGGGCTCGAAGGACCTCTCGAGGCATCGATGTCACATCGGGCACAGTTCGGATACCGACTTTGCTCAGTTTTTCACGAGATTTCGGTCCGACACCCCAGAGGCGTCCCACTTCCAGTCGTTGAACGTAATCAAACTCATCTCCCGCAGCGACAACAACAACCCCGGGACCAGGCTCAACTCCGTTGGGCGATGCAACAGGTTTCGCATCAACTGATGCCAACTTTGCGATGAACTTGTTCGTAGCAACACCAACCGAGCTACCAAGACCTAGATCATCAACAATTTGCTGACGAATGCGACGAGCCAACTCGGCGGCACCATCAAGAGTGGGGGCTGGCAGCGATACATCGAGAAAGGCTTCGTCGAGTGCTAAAGGTTCGACGAGATCTGTGTGTTGGGCGAAGATATCTCTCACGCGGGCACTCATCGCGCTGTACTTGCGATGATCTGGAGGGAGGGCAACCAATTCAGGACATCGACGCTTCGCCTCCGCCCCTGACATTGCCGACCGGACACCGAATCTTCGAGCCTCATATGATGCTGCCGCAACAACCCCTCGGTTGGAGCTTGCCCCCACCACAACCGGCAGGCCAACAAGGTCGGGACGGTCCAGAAGTTCAACTGACACGAAAAAGGCATTCATGTCAATGTGAAGAATTGAACGCATAGGGCGTTCAGAGTCGGGAGAACCTCTCATATTGATCACCCAATTATCGCATCGATGGGCTACACACGAATGTCAGCCGAGCGATACGGTGACGAATGTGTCGACAACAAGCCGGCAGGCACCAAGCCCCCGACAACTTTCAGCGCTCCCACCCCAGGTTGCCCGAGCAATCGCTTTTGCGATGGTGGTTGTTGTTGGCGGTCTCGGCGGACTTCTCGGTTACGCGCTCGGAAGGTACAACTGTTCTGATGACTGCTCGCTGCGGTCGGGGTCATTTCTGCTGATCGGGGCGGTCGCTGGAGCACTTGGAAGCGCAGTGATGGCCGTACTCGCACTTCGCGCAATGGGCGAGTGGAACGAAATTCGTGACCGTGAACGCGCCGGACATGCACCAAACTGACCTCAGCGACCACAGTGACTCCGCTGACGTTGACGACCTCCGGAGCCTTTGCATTGACCTTGCGGTCTCAGCCGCCACTCGAGCAGCAGAGGGCCGTGCACAGCGGGCCCGACTTGACGCCGAAACGAAGTCCTCGGTCACAGACCTCGTCACCGAGTTCGACCGAGCCGCGGAGAACTACATCCGGGAACGCCTCTCGTCTGAGCGACCTCGAGACGGTGTTGTCGGCGAAGAGGGCGTCGACGTGCCGAACACGAGTGGCCTCACCTGGATTGTTGATCCAATTGATGGAACAACCAATTTTGTGTTCGGCCTGCCTGCGTGGGGATGCTCGATCGCTGTCACTCGAGGCGACACCATTCTGGCAGGAGCGATTCATCTTCCGGCGCTGCGAGAAACCTATTCAGCCGCATTGGGCAAGGGCGCCTCGCTGAATGGCAACAACCTCACTTCGTCTCAGAGCACATCACTTCACACCGCTCTTGTCGCAACCGGATTTGCATACGACTCTCAGCGCCGATCCCAGCAAGGCGCCCTCGTCGCCAAACTCCTTCCGCAAATTCGTGACATCCGACGGTCAGGGTCTGCCGCCTACGACCTCTGCTGTGTTGCCGCCGGCACAGTTGATGCCTATTACGAACACGGGCTTTCCGTTTGGGATATAGCCGATGGCGTGCTCATTGCGAGAGAGGCTGGCGCCAAGGTCGAATTCACACCAGACAGCGCTACGACCAACATCACCGTCGTGGCCTCAGCCTCACCCGTCTTTGAATCGCTACGGTCCGCTATTGCCGCAGGCTAAACGGATTCCGTGCTCCGTGTGCACGCGTTACGACTGAATTACGGCACAATACAGGGTGTGGGAACTCGCATTCTGAGTGTCGAAGATGATGAACGCATTCGGCAAGCGGTAAAACTCGCGCTTGAAGATGAGGGCTGGACCGTTGACGAGGCGGAAAGCGGCGAGGACGCTATCGAGATTTTCCAGCGCCAACCCGCAGATGTGGTCCTCATCGACATCATGTTGCCTGGTATCGATGGGTTCGAATTGTGCCGTACGATTCGCCGCCTCAGCGATGTCCCGGTTGTCATGGTGACGGCCCGAAACGACACCCACGACATCGTTGCCGGTCTCGAAGCTGGAGCCGATGACTACCTCACGAAGCCATTCGCTCCAAAAGAACTCTCGGCTCGAATCAGGGCCCTGTTGCGCCGCACCCGACCTTCGTCGACACCTCATGCCCGAATCACGCTTGGCGATCTAGAGATCATTCCTGATGAAGGAAAAGTCGCTCGCGGAGGGCAAGAAGTTCACCTCACGAAAACTGAATTCAGATTGCTCTGCGAACTCGCGGACAACCCGGGCAAAGTCTTTAGCCGGGAGGCGCTCCTCGACAAGGTGTGGGGATATGACTACTTCGGCGATGGACGACTAGTCGATGTTCACATCAGGCGACTGCGAACAAAAGTGGAGGTTGACCCGGCGAATCCTCGCCACGTCGTCACTGTTCGCGGACTCGGGTATCGACTCCAGACGTGACTCTTACCGATACTCCGACCGACGAGACGTCAGCGGAACAAGAACCTCGTCGACGCCGCACCCGATGGAGCCTTCGCCGAAGAATTCTTGCGACATTTGCAGCAGGCGCACTGTTCATGGCTGTGTTGCTCGCTGTCACCACTTACGGACTCGCCAGCTCGAACGTGGTCCAACAACGCGATCAGTCAAGCATTGATACAACGAAGCGGAATGCTCAAATTGTGCAGACCTCCCTTCGAGGGCCAGCTGCCACCGCACAGCCAGCAATCGATGTACTCACAGCATTCGGAGTCGATACTGCGCTGGTGTGGTACGCCAACGAATGGCAGATGAGCGGGACTCAGTACGAACCATCGACACTTCCTCAACTGCTGGTTGATCGGGTCATCGAAGATGCGGTTCCCGCTCGCATGGTGACAGAGGTAGCGGGCACGCCCCACATTGTGGTCGGCTGGCCGATTGCCAACGGCGGGGCATTTTTCGAATTTTTTAGTCTCCAAGAGGTCGATTCAGCGCTTTCAAGCGTGCGATTGTCGCTCTACATTGCTGGGGGCTTGACCTTGACCCTCAGCGTGATTGCGGGTGCATTCGCTGCTCGTCGAGCGGTGCGTCCGGTCGTTGATGCGGCGCTGGCTGCAAAACAGATCGCTGGGGGGCGGCTCGACACCAGACTTGATCCCGAAAATGATCCCGATCTCGGAGTTCTTGCAGAATCATTCAATGACATGGCTGCAGCTCTTGAGCAACGTCTTGAGCGTGATGCCCGTTTCGCCTCTGATGTCAGCCACGAACTCCGTTCACCGCTCATGACTCTTGAGGCATCAATCGAGGTGATGGAAAGTCGTCGATCCGAGATGCCCGAACGAGCGCAGGCGGCGGTTGATCTTCTGCGGAGCGATATCACCCGCTTTCGAACGCTCGTCGAAGACCTGCTCGAGATATCGCGTTTCGATGCGGGGGTGGTCCGACTCAACCTTGACGAACTTCGAGCACTTCAGTTTGTTGAACAAGCGATATCTGTGAGTAGCGCCCCCGACACTCTTCTCGTCAGCGAGGGGCGCGTTGCTTCTCTCATCATTCAGGGCGATCGCAGGCGATTGGCACGAGTCATTGCGAATCTCATCGATAACGCGAGAGTTCACGGCGATTCTGAGGCAAAAATCTCTCTCGAGGTTCCAACCCATGCCGGACGAACTGAACAACTTCTCCACATTGTTGTTGAGGATCAAGGACCCGGCGTTCCTCAGGATGAACGTCACCTTGTGTTTGAGCGCTTCGCTCGTGGTGCTGCTGCCGGCCGACGATCGTCTACCGATGGCTCCGGGCTGGGCCTCGCACTAGTCGCGGAACACATCCGTCTCCACAACGGGCGGGTGTGGGTCGAGGATCGACGGGACGGGAAACAGGGAGCTCGATTTGTCATTGAGCTCCCTGCTGAGGAGATCGAGGACGAATGAGCACAGCGTTCCCACGTCTGGCAGTTGCGGCGCTCATTCCACTGCTTGCTGCCTGCGGTATTGCCATGGATTCTTCGCCCCGAGATATTCCTGTATCTGAACGGCTGCTACCGCTGGACGTCGATACCGTCTCATTCGATACATCTGGATCAAGCCTGATCTACCTCGTTGCCGTAGGAGATGACCGTTTGCTTCGTTCGGTGAGACGAGACAGCGAGACTCAAACTGAACTCCTGGAATCGCTTCTCGCTGGGCCTACAGAAGATGAGACCGTTGCCCAACTCAGCAGTTCGTTGCCACCAGATCTTGAAGTGCTGTCGACACGGAGCGTGGGTTCGGTCGCGTATGTCGATGTGTCCACAGAGATCACCGAGCTCAGCGGACAAGCACTTCTCAACGGCGCTGCGCAGCTAGTGCTGACAATAGTCGAACTTGCCGGTATCGAAGCAGTGCAACTCACCGTTGCTGGCGAACGATTTCCGTGGCCAACTGCTCACGGAACGACCACTTCAGGTCTATTGAGGATTTTCGACTTCGCTGGAGTGTTCGAAAGTGCCCAACCAGATTTCCCATCACTTCCGCCAGCGGCGTAACGACGGCTACGCAAAAAAGATTTCGGCCACATTCGACACGAGATCGAGATCAACTGTCCGTGTCTTGCCGGCTGCAACATCCAGCGGCACCGTGACGATGTCGTTGTTTTGCAGTGCAACCATTGATCCCCACTGTTGCTCGTGGGCAGCATCGACAGCGGCAACACCAAAGCGTGTTGACAGGAACCGGTCGAACGCAGTTGGGGTACCTCCGCGCTGAACATGTCCAAGTAACACCGGTCTCGTTTCGAATCCTGTTCGCATGCCAATTTCTGCAGCGACGATGCTTCCGATCCCCCCGAGTCGAACGTGCCCGTAGTCGTCGTGTGTCTGATCGGGGACGGCAAGTGATCCATCGATCGGAATTGCACCCTCAGCAACAACCACAATCGACGCGAACCTTCCACGAGAGTGACGGCGGACAAGACGGTCACACACTTCGTCGATGTCAAAGGGTCGTTCAGGAATCAGCACCACCGCTGCTCCTCCCGCGACACCTGCATGGGTTGCAATCCATCCGCTGTGGCGCCCCATAACTTCCACCACCATGACACGGTCATGAGATTCAGCTGTTGTATGCAACCTGTCGATCGCGTCTGTGGCGATCTGAACTGCCGTGTTGAATCCGAAGGTGAGGTCAGTGCCCTCGATGTCATTGTCGATGGTCTTTGGCACACCAAGGACCGGAATTCCGTGCTCCCTGAACAACATGTCACCTACGGTGAGTGAGCCGTTTCCTCCGATCACGATCAACCCATCGATACCCAGATCGGACATCGTCGACCGAACCCGCTCTACCCCATCGGCGCTATCGAAAGGACTTCCTCGTTTCGTTCCCAGCACCGTTCCGCCCCTCGGCAGAGTGCCACGCATTGTTTCGACGGTGAGTGGACGGGTTCGACGTTCCATCAGCCCATCCCACGCATCGGAAAAGCCGATGATCTCGTCACCAAAAACGCGTTCTCCCTTTCGAACGATGGCGCGTATCACTGCGTTCAATCCGGGGCAGTCACCCCCACCAGTGAGAACTCCTAAACGCACTTTTCGAAGGATATGCCTGATGGCTGATAGAACGAACGTATGGCTTGGGATAGCAGTCGGCCAGTTCCGTGGCAGCGACTCATTAGGGAATGGCTCATCTACGTCGCCATCATGGTTGCGATCGTGTTCATCGCCGTACAACCATCGAGCAGAGTCGGGGCATTCACCGGCCTTTTTGTGAGCGGTCCTGCATACCTAGCGTTTGGTGCCATCCTCGCAAAATTTGGTTACAGCCGTGAACGACTTCGTCGTGCTACTCCGAAAGCCAGAGCCGAACCTCCAAGCCAACGACCGCGTCCTGCTCCAACAAAACGAACGGGTGGCGGAACTCCTCGTCGGCGCTGAAAAGGCACCTCACCGGCAAACGAGATTATTCTCGTTACATGGGTAGCTCCGACTGTGTAATTGCGATTGATGCCGGAACAACGGGAGTTCGAGCACGCTCGGTTCATGTGGACGGCCGCTCGCCGGAGTCTGAGTACTGCGAGTTCACTCAGTTCTTTCCTGAGCCTGGGCTCGTCGAACACGATGCTGATGAAATTTGGGCTGCTGTTGTCTCCACCATCAACGCCGTGATTTCGCGGGTTGGCCGTGAAAATGTCGTTGCGATTGGAATCACTAATCAACGCGAGACAGTTGTTGCGTGGTCACGTTCAACTGGCGAACCGCACGGCCGCGCAATTGTGTGGCAAGATCGACGCACGGCAGAGGAATGTGCCCGACTCGAACAAGACGGACTACTACCAATGGTGCGGGAGCGAACAGGACTCGTGCTCGACCCGTACTTCAGCGGCACCAAATATGCGAGAATGTTGCGCGATCGATCAATCCCAGTTGATGGTGATCTCGCTCTAGGAACCATCGACAGTTGGGTCATTTGGAAACTCACAGATGGTGCGGTGCACGCAACTGACCCGACGAACGCGAGCCGCACCATGCTGTACAACATCCGCGATCACCACTGGGACAATGATCTGTGCGACGCAATTGGGGTGCCGGCGAGCGCCCTCCCCGCGGTGTTGCCATCATCAGGACGTTTTGGATCAACGTCGGCTGGGTCAGGTGTTCCTCAGGGAATTCCCATTAGCGGTGTCGCTGGCGATCAGCAGGCTGCTCTCTTCGGTCAAGCCTGTTTTCGTGAAGGTATGGCAAAGAACACCTATGGAACGGGAAGTTTTGTTCTGTTGAACGTCGGCACGAACTGCCCTCCCGTTACTGATGGCATGCTCACCACGATTGCCTGGGATCTTGGGGACGGCACCCCCACCTACGCTCTCGAGGGATCAATCTTTGTGACCGGCGCTGCCATTCAGTGGCTTCGCGACGGTCTACGAATCATCTCATCCGCACCAGAAGTTGGGCCGCTAGCTTCATCCGTTGACGACAGCGGAGGAGTTGTCGTTGTCCCCGCCTTCACAGGGCTTGGCTCGCCGTGGTGGGATCCTCACGCAAGAGGGACAATTTGTGGACTAACGCGCGGTTCAACTGCTGCTCATATTGCTCGAGCGACAATCGAGTCGATGGCCTTTCAAACACGAGATGTCATCGAAGCTATGACCGCCGCATCAGGTATTCAATTCAATGACCTACGGGCTGATGGCGGAGCCTCGGTCATGGACTTTCTCTTGCAGTTCCAGGCTGATCAGCTTGGCGCAACCGTGCGACGACCAATTGATCACGAGACAACAGCTCTGGGAGCAGCCCGGCTAGCAGGGTTAGCGGAGGGTGTTTGGAGCTCACTTGACGAGCTCGAAGATCACTGGGAACTCGACGCCGAGTTCACCCCTCAACCCGACCGAACGATGATCGACATCTCGTACCAGCAGTGGCAGCGCGCCGTTCAGCGCTCGCTTGCCTGGGCTGAGTAGCTGAACCGGCTGGGATCAGTCGAGCTTGGTGAGGCCGCGACGGAGGTTGCGCATGGCCTGCGCGATCCGCTGTTCATTCTCGATAAGAGCGAAGCGGACATAACCCTCACCACCTGGTCCAAAACCGACCCCTGGTGAGAGCGCAACATCGCACTCTTTGACGAGCATCGAACAAAACTCAACCGAACTCATTTCGCCATATGCCTCAGGAATTGGCGCCCACACGAACATTGTTCCACCCGGCTTCGGTACATCCCAACCGATCTTTGAAAGCCCGTCGATGAGAGAGTCACATCGAGACTCGTATATCGAGCAAATTTCTTTCGGATAGTCAGAAGCTTCCCGAAACGCCACGGTCGCAGCAATCTGCACCGGTTGGAACATTCCGTAGTCGAGGTAACTCTTCAACTTGACGAGTGCTTGCACAACTTCGGCACTTCCGACCATAAACGCGCTACGCCATCCAGCCATCGAAAAGCTCTTGGTCATCGAATACTGCTCGACTGCAACTTCTTTTGCACCTTCAGCTTGCAAAATGCTCGGAGGGCGCACGCCATCAAACCCGATATCCGCATAGGCAAAGTCGTGCACCACGATCATCTCCCGTTCACGGCAGAAATCAACAACCCGCTGCATGAAGTCGAGATCGACACACGCCCCGGTCGGGTTGTGCGGAAATGAAATCACGAGCACCCGCGGCTTCGGCCATCCGATGTCATAGGCGCGGTGAAGGTTGTCGAAAAATTCTTCTGAAAAGTTTGCGCGTTCATCGGGGTGGGACAATCCGCGCATCGGAAGTTGTCGGAGGTCGGCACCAGCGAACAGAGGGCCGTACATGTGTATCGGGTAGCTCGGGGTGGGAACGATGGCCGCGTCCCCTCGCTCAAGCAGCACCCACATCAAGTGCGAGAAACCCTCTTTGGAGCCGATCGTGTTTGTGATTTCAAGTTCTGGATCGAGATGGACTCCCCACGTCTTCTCGTAATACTTCGCTACCTCTTCACGTAGGCGAGGAAGACCTCGGCTCAGCGAATATCGATGGTTCCGTGGATTCTTCGCGGCCTCGGCGAGTTTTGCGACAGCGACATCTGGTGATGGAAGATCCGGGTTTCCAAATCCGAGGTCAATGACGTCTGCACCACCCTGGCGAGCTTCAATTTTCAACCCATTAATAATGGTGAACACATACGGCGGGAGATTCGTGATCCGGCGAAATTCCATAACGAGACTGACGCTACCTTCGCACTCCCGTGAGAGTGAAGTCTCCTGCCAATTCGGGTAGCAGCGCTGCACCAATTGCTCCCGCCTGCTCACCTAGTTCTGCAAGCACGATGCTAGGTAGTTCACGTTGTTGCGGCTGATAGATGAGTTCGGAGAATGCTGACCGAACCGTCTCTACGTAATCACCAAGCGACGCTCCGACGCCACCGCCCAGCACCATTACCTCAGGGTCGACGACATGAGCGAGGTTCACAAGCCCAACAGCAATCCACCTCGCAAACTCGCACATGAGATCTTCGATCTCGTCGTCACCTTGTCCGACGATGCTGAGCACGTGCTCACTTCGAATCACTTCGACATCACCACTCACCTGCTCAACAATGCGACCGAGGCAGCCCTGCCGAGCTCGCTGTTGGGCGAGATATGCAAGTCCCGAGCCGGACGCATAACGCTCCCAGCACCCACTTTGACCGCACGGACACTGGGGGCCCATCGGATCAATCATCATGTGCCCAAATTCAGCCGCGTATCCGTGTTTTCCACGCTGCATTCCACCGTTTGAAATGAGTCCGCCACCAATTCCCGTGCCGAGCGAAATAAACGCGACATCTGAGGCGCCCTGAGCAGCACCGATCTGCCATTCGGCAAGCGCCCCACAGGTTGCGTCGTTGTCAACAGCTACTTGCCGGCCAACAGCATGTGAAAGATGACGACCAATCTCTGCATCGGCGACTTCATCAAGATTTGGAGCCGCTCGAAGTACTCCCCCATCCGCTACCAGCCCGGGGACGCCGACACCTGTCGAGACAGTCGACCCAACCGATTGTTCGATCTCAGCCACGGCATCCGCCACTACCTTGACCAGTGCTTCAACGCTGCCAACACCTCGTGGAGTTGGCCGTCGACACTCGTAGATGACCTCGAAGTGTTCGTTTATGGCAACGGCAAGGCACTTCGTACCACCGATATCTACACCAATTCTCGGACCCCCACGAGAGGTCATTTGATCACCCTTCAGCGAGTGACTTCATGCCGTGAACGGCGTTGAGAATTCGTCGCTCGGCGCGACGCTTGACAAACCCTGGTAGCGGCACAGCGAGTTCGATGCTGAGCTCATAGCGAACGTCAGTTGATCCTTCTCCGCTCGAGCTGAGCGAATATGCACCGTCAATCGAACGCTGAATGTCACCAGTAACCATTGACCAACTCAGCTTGTTCGGCGCTTCTGAGTAGTCGTAGCGAAGGGTGTAATGCGTTGTCCTGCCAAGTGCAGAGGCTCTGAATTCGACATCGACCGGGCGCCCCTGATCGTCAGTTGAACGAATCTCAACGGATTTCACATCATGAGCCCAACTTGGATACGAAGCAATATCAGTTGCGATCTCCCACACGCGCTCAGGTGAGGCCTGAATGCTGATTGTTTCCGATGCTCTGTCGGCCATGTCTCTATTGTGCCTTATTCGTCATCGCTGGTTGGTGACGGTCGTGAATTGTTGAAAAGGCGCTCCCCGAATACTCCATGTCGACTTGCCCACAGGCCGTTCATCCCAAGCCCGAGCATTGGTACCAGAATGCCCAGAGCAAGAGAGGACCCCGGGTTTCCATCTGGTCCTGTTGAGCGCCAGAAGGTCGTAGCGAAGGCTGTAACCACTTGCACACCCAGCATGAGATTCATCTGTCGCCGGACGCGTGACGGGGCACAACCACCGGTGAGGAAAAACACTGATGTGACCGCAAGTTCCTCGGTTCGGCTTCGCTGAACAGCATTCCAGAATCCCCACAGAAACACGACGACGCCAACACTGAACAACGCCATCGCAGTGATTGCCCCAACCCACTGCGCAGCAGTGGTAAATGCGATAGCGGCATACAGAGCAGTCGCCACGAAGACGGCCGTCAGGATCTGGTGTACGAGAACCTCACGGGTTCCGCGTTGGGATGCCATGTTGTCAGCATGCCGAGCGGCTGGCTCGGCATCAACCTCGGACGATCAACGTGTCACAGGGTGGGTGAGAACCTGACCCAGCCGAAGCGAAAGCTCATCGTACGTGAACTCGCTCATGACCCGTTCTCGGGATTCGATCGACATCTGCTGTCGCAGCGGCTGGCTTCTCAAAAGTCCGGCTAACGCATCGGCAACGTCAGCGACCTCTGCCGGACGATCAACGACTACCCCTGTCACCCCATCAATGACGGCTTCATCACTTCCGCCACTTCTGCCAGCCAGTTGAGGAGTTCCGCAGGAAGCTGCCTCAAGAAAGACAATGCCGAATCCCTCTTGCTCCAATCCGAACCACCGGTCACGACACAGCATTGCTCCAACATCTGCCGCTGCATAGAGAAGTGGCAGGTCTGCGTCGGGCACCCGACCAAGTAGCCGCGCTGGGGCGCCTGTTCGGTCGATGATGGACTGAAGTCGTTTGCTGTCACGACCTGATCCGGCGACGAGCACTTGCAGGTTGGGGAACTCCTTCGTGAGCCGCACTGACGCTTCGATGAGCGTGTCGAAACCCTTCCTGGGCACGAGCCGTGATACACCGACCACCAGTTGTGCATCAGGTGAAATTCCGAGGCGCTGTCGATAACCGTCTCGATCCACTGTTGAAATTGGCGCAAATCGCTGCACATCAACACCTGGGTACAGCACGACACCAGGCAGCGGTTTGCGAATTGATCGTTCCGCTTCCGCAAGGGCGTATTCACCACAAGAAATGACTTGTCGGGCGTGCCTCAACGTTCGATTCAATAACTGGCGGGTGAGTGGTAGCCGTCCGGGAATGGTGACCTCCGCTCCATGCAGAACAACATCGTAAGGCACATCGAGATGGGGACCGATGAGCCCAAGAGGAACTGCAGGATCAAGTACGACAAGGTCCGCTCCGGTGCGTTCGACAAGTCTATTTACCCGCTTCACCATGACTGGGTGGGGCAGTAACACTGGTTCGCGTGTTCTGATGACTTCGAATGGTTGTTGTGCATCGAAGCGTTCTGCCTCTGGATGTGGACTCGTCAGCACAGTGAATGAGTCGGCGGGCAAACGTCGCCACCACTCCCAGAGGACCGATTGGATGCCGCCAACTTTCGGCGGAAAATCGTTTGTCACGAGCAGGTGCTTCACGGTCATGGCGACACCTGTTGTGCTCGACTATTGATCTCATTGAGCGCCCATTGAGCATGTTCGGCGAGCACCAGGTCATCACCTTTCGTGATTGCTTCGAGCGCGCCAACGGCGTCAATATCAGTGTGATGTGCTGTGTTGCCGATCACGATGACCGCATTCCGGCGAAGCCAACGGGGGTCTCGCTCGGCGATGTACCACACGCCAAACCGTTCAAGCAGTTCTTCATCAGACATCGACAACATCTCTAGTGGGTCGACCCATTCACCAAGTTGCGGAGACACAGTTGACATCGCTCGATGACCAAGTCGAATCGTCGGCGGACACACCTCCTGACATTCATCACATCCGTAAATGCGATCTCCGAGTGCGACTCGCATCTCGTGAGGGAATGTTCCTGGTTTTTGGAGAAGCCAAGCAAGGCAGCGTCGAGCGTCGACAACTCCGGGTGCAACGATGGCTCCTGTTGGGCACCCATCGAGGCATCGGGTGCATGATCCACAGCCATCGGGCACCGGGCCTGATTCGGCGTAACGAGCAGTCGTGATCACGCTTCCTAACACGAAATAACTTCCCGCACCCGGGATGAGCAAGTTTGCGTTTTTTCCGAACCATCCAATCCCGGCCCGGTATGCAGCCTCGCGATCAACAAGCGCATTGTCGTCTGCAAATGCAACCGCTTTCTCGCCAGCTGCTCGAATTTGTCGGGCGACCGAGCGCAGGCCCTCTCGCAGAATGGAGTAGTGATCGGTTCGCGCGTATCGCGCAATATGCGCCCTTCGACCTGTTGGCCCATCAGTGTCCTTAGAGAGATAGGGCAAGGCCGCAACAATGATTGACTGCGCGCCATTCACAGACATCTCGGGAGTGGTTGATCGCTCAGGGTTACGCCACGTAAACGACATTGTGTCTGAGTATCCCGATTGCTTCCGATCATCAAGGGCTTGCCGCGCACGGATCATTGCCGTCGCTGGCGCAACCCCGACGTGAGTGATACCGAACGTCGCCAACTCCGTCGTTATCTCATCGATGGTCGGAAGTGACGGAGTTACACGCATCACTACGACTGCAACACTTGGCCGAAATGGGCACTGCTGACGATGTTGGCGCCATCGATGCGGACGTCGCGCTGAATTTCGCGATCGTCGGTGACGACTACCACTGATCGATGTGGTGGAATTCGCCGAACTTCGTCCCGAATAACGTCATCTGCTGTGACTCCCTCGGGCGAGTACACCACACGATTCACTGATCGCGTCTGACGATGTGCACCAGGAATATCGGCACCGTCGAAGACAACTAAGAAATGAGTCCCGAACCTTGCGGTGATGGTGTCTGTTGATGCAATGAGGCGTTCACGCTGCTCTTCCAGCGAACATTGTGGCCATGTACTCTTCGTCACGTTATATCCGTCAATGACGACAGTCGCCGACGATTTCAGCAGATGGATCGTCATACCAAGCGGGTTTCCGTTTAACCGGCCGGGGGTCGGTATCGGAAGCCGACTTGCAGCACTCTCGGGCTGAGGAAGAACCGCTTCTAAACGATTTCCCACATCGCGAAGGTCATGCAAAATTCCAGCAATATCGCTGAGATCTGCGAGTGCCGTTCGGCGATCTTCAAGCGCCCGGTCACGCACTATTTCTGCATGGCGTTGCGCCTCGGTTGAAGCATCTTCTGCCTCGGACGCTTGCTCGAGCCGACGTTGAGCGGCAGTCAGTTTGTCGTTTGTATGTCGAAGGTCTTGGCGGAGGTCTCTTACCGTTGCTTCAAGTTCACTTTGGTGGGTCTCGCTTACTGAAAGTTGAGCACGCAACTCTGCAACTTCTGACTCAAGGGCTGCGAGATGATGTTGGCGTTCCTCTCGTGCACGTTCAGCCGATTCCGCTCGTTGTTCTGCGGCAATTCGCCGTCGCTGTTCTCGCACGAGGGCCGCTGCAGCATCGGCGCTCTCCTCTGAACGAGACCGCTCTTCAATCTCAGCAAGTACGAGGTCTTCCCAGCCATCAGGCTGATTGATCCACAATCGGATGATGAGATCAGTGTCATCATCGAGTGACGCGGAGAGCGCTGCACGAAACTCGTCATCACCTTCAACCGCCTTTCGAATACGTCTGAGATCTGACTTGAGCAAACGAGGCCGAGAAAGCAACTGCCGAAGGTGAGCTGGGTACCGAAATTGAGGATCTCGCACTCGTCCTTGTCGCACAAACTCGATGACATATTCGAGTGCTGGCCGAATGACCAGGTCTGAAATATCTCCCGAATGTGCCACGTCTCGATCGTACCTAACGGGTCAGCCAGAGAAGATGCGGCTCTCCCCTACCTACGTTGCCGACTCAATGTTGAGCACCGTCATCGCGACACAATTGCGCCACAATTTCGTCACACGTCCCACCGAGTGCAACACGTCTGTGGTACTTCTAACTACTAGTGAAAAGTCATGCAGACGCCTCTAGCGATGCTGGGTTCCAACTCAGCCTCGACGATCTCGGCAAATCACTTATTGACACCACATTCTGTGTGCTCGACGTGGAAACAACTGGCACAAACCCACGCCAAGACCTGATCTGCGAAATCGGCGCCGTCAAGGTCAAAGGGGGCGAAACAATTGGAACCTTTCATACCCTTGTGAACCCCGGAATGGCGCTGCCGCCGCAAATTACGGTGATCACCGGCCTCACCGACGCGGTGCTTGCACCAGCCCCCCGCATTGAGCAGGTCATTTCTAGCCTCCGTCAGTTCATCGGCGATTCTGCATTCGTTGCCCATAACGCGTCATTTGATCTCGGCTTTGTGAAGGCCGCATTCGAACGATCAGGTATTGATGATTTTCAACCGATCGTTGTCGACACACTTTCGTTGTCGAGACGCCTATTTAGAGACGAGGTTCGCAACTTCAAACTCGGAACTCTTGCCGAGCGGTTTGGAATCGAAAACCGTCCAAGCCACCGGGCGCTCGATGATGCACTCGCAACACGAGACCTTCTGTACCTCCTCATCGAGCGTGCCGCCGGCTGGGGAGTCACTGGCCTCGATGATCTTGTTGCCATAGGAAAGCTCTCGGGCCACCCACAGGCAAAAAAACTCCGCCTCACCGAGTCACTTCCTCGCTCTCCCGGGGTGTACCTCATGATCGACGAAAACGACGCGGTCACCTACGTCGGAAAAGCGACAAACCTTCGACAGCGGGTCAGAAGTTACTTCGGCAACGACGAACGTCGGAGCGTTATCCCAATGCTTCGGCACCTCTCCAGAATTGAGCACATTGCGACGCCCGATGCATTCACCGCTGAGGTGCTCGAGCGCAGGCTCATCAGTTCACTTGCCCCACGACACAACAAAGTTGGAAGGCGCAAGCGTCGACCGGTGTACGTACGCCTCGATACGAACGAGCTCTGGCCGAGGCTGTCAATCGTTCACCAGACGCGTTCCCAAGGCCAATACCTCGGACCTCTCTCTGGTCGACATCAAGCGGAACAGGTGATCGAAGCGCTTCAAACCGCGTACCCAATTCGTCGCTGCACCACTCACATTGGGCCCCGCTACATCGTTGAACCAGATGCAACCCCGTGTTCTGTTGCACAGGTCGGGTTTGCTCCATGCCCTTGTTCTGGCACAGCCGATCCAGCCGCCCACGCCGCTGCGGTAGACGGAGTCGCTCGAGCAATGAAGGGCGACGGCACAACCGTCGCCGATGCACTTTCTGCACGAATGAGTGACCTGTCAGCACAACAACGGTTTGAGGAGGCAGCCGCAGTTCGCGATCGATTGTCATCACTGCTTTCAGCGACAACAACTGCTCGTCTTGTCGACGCCAGTTTGACTGCAGGAACCGCTCGTTTCGAGCTTGCCGGCATTGAGCACGAAATCTGCGATGGGCTTCTCAACCTTGAGCACCTCGGCATCTCTCACCGTTTCGATACGAGCACAGCAGATACGAATGCTGAGCGCATCCTCGTCGCCCGGATGGTTCAACGGGCGGCAACGCAGAGCCGCACGTTACGTAACGTGAACTGCTCAGGAGAGTGGCGCTTCCCTGTTCCAGAAATCGCTGTAGAGCGGCTCACACCCTCAGTAACAGGTGACCCCGTCTTCGTTGATGTCAACGATCCGCACTTGCCCGCCGGCGAGTGACAACTCTGCATCAGCGGTTTCTCCACGACGAAAAAAACCAGCAACCGTGGGGCCGCTACCCGATAGCCAAGCCCCAATCGCACCTGCCTCAAGCATCGTCGTAAGTGCTGCAGCAGATGCTGGCACCCCCTCGAGGCGTTGTGGTTGATGGAGGCGATCGATCATTCCTGCTCGCACTGACGCTTCATCCCCTTGTGACACCCCAACCACGAGATGCGCGACAGCCGCAAGATTCACCACAGCATCTGCTCGTTGAACCAACGGTTCAAGCCGAGTTCTCGACTTGTCGGTGGAAGTGGTGTTCTCTGGAATCCACACGAGAACCACCCAATCGCGCGCAATCGGAATCTGCGCAACGTGATCATGCGAAGCAGCAACGAGACCACCGTAGATCGATGCTGCCGCGTTATCTGGGTGGCCCTCAAGATCTGCAACAACGCCAAACGCTTCCTGGCGCGCCGCCGCATTGTTAGCTAGATCAGCGGATCCCTCCCGCTCAACGATGGCGAGCATCGCACCTGCCGCACGCGCGGCACCGCTGAATCCGAGACCTCTTCCCATAGGAAGTTGCGAACGTGACCAGAGTTGCTCCTTGCCCCCAAGATGTTGGTACGCCACCATCGCCGGGTGATGACCATCGATCATCTGCGCACGCTCGGGAGCATCACCAATACCGACGTCGACGCGCAGGTCTATCGCAAGTCCGAGCACATCAAAGCCTGCGGCAAGGTTCGCTGATGATCCAGGTGCAGAAACGGAGATTCCAGCGGTTACAAGGTCGTTCATTTGCGGCTTCTCACTGTGACTCGCGAACCAACGCCCGAAGCGCTTCACCAGCCAATCCCTCGTCAATGCTGCGCTCGGCCGTAGAAATTCCCGCAGCGAGATCATCGACGATGCCGGCAACCACAAGTGCCGCCCCTGCATTGAGCAGAACGATGTCTCGGTGCGCGCCATGCTCGCCGCGTAACACCTGTTCAACCACTTCAGCATTCTGCTCTGGACCGCCGCCGGAGAGATCGCTACTCGTCGCCGATGCGATTCCGTAGTCGGTTGCATCAACAGTAAATGTGCGAGTTTCTCCATCGCGAAGTTCGTGAACCGTTGACGGACCGGTTGTCGACAGTTCATCAAGACCGCTCCCGTGGACGACCCACACATGTTCGGCCCCGCGTCGTCGCAATGTGTCGAGAAC
>JBMTDQ010000008.1:0-42510 GCA_049432165.1 Ilumatobacteraceae bacterium | reverse complement strand
CGTAAATACTCCAAAGATGCTTCCCTCTCCCGGTCACCTCACACGGCACGCCGGCTTCAGCGAGACTGGTTCTTACTCGTGCGACTGCTTGGGCAACGAAAATGTCGCGTTCCGGTGTTCGTTCTGAGACGAGATGATCTAACTCAGCGAATCTCTTTGGATGGAGAGCTGCGAACGACAGATCCTCAAGCTGTTGGCGAACCTCTTGAATTCCCAATCGATGCGCGAGAGGCGCATAAATATCAAGCGTTTCCTGCGCGATTCGGTGCTGACGCTCAGGTGACATCGACGCAATCGTTCGCATGTTGTGCAAGCGATCAGCCAACTTAATAAGGAGCACCCGAAGGTCTTTTGCCATTGCAACCAGCATTTTTCGCATAGTCGCAGCTTGCTGTGCCTCTTTTGAATCGAATTGCAGACGATCGAGCTTCGTAACCCCGTCAACAATTGCAGCGACATCTTCTCCAAAATCACGACGAAGATCCTCAAGAGATAATTCGGTGTCTTCGACCGCGTCATGAAGCAAGGCGGCCGCGAGTGAAACATCATCGAGTCCAAATTCAGCGACGATCTTCGCCACCGCTAAAGGGTGGTGAATGTAGCTTTCGCCACTTGAGCGAGTCTGCGTACCGTGGGCCTCAGCGGCGACTTCATACGCCCGCTGAATCATCGAGGTCGACGATTTTGGATGGTGCTTCCGGAAAGAATCAATGACTGGAGAGAGATGCCCTCGTGCGTCTTGTTCGCTCTGGCGGCGCCATGGAAGAACGCGATCGACAGTTGCCACGATGCCTCGTTACACCCTCATCAGGCTCTCAACACGCCGGGAGCCCAACTTTGCCCGACCGTTGAGGCCATCCAACTCAAGGAGCACCGCTACACCAACCACTTCGCCACCTAGTGCTTCGACGAGCTTGCAGGTGGCTTCTGCCGTGCCGCCCGTTGCCAAGACATCATCGACCACCAGCACACGCTCCCCTGGCCGAACTGCGTCACGATGAATTTCTAGACGATCGGAGCCATATTCGAGTTCGTATTCCTCCCTGGCAACCGCCCACGGAAGCTTTCCGGGCTTTCGCACCGGAATGAAACCTGCCCTCAACCGATACGCAACAGGAGCGGCAAGGATGAAGCCACGTGCCTCAACACCAACAACCGTCGAGATTTGCTCGTCATGCAGCGTCGCGACAAGATCGTCGATTGCTCGGCCAAATGCAGCAGGGTGCTGAAGCAACGGTGTGATGTCACGAAAGGTGACGCCTTCAACTGGATAATTCTCGATTTCCCGGAGAAATGGGTTCATCCATTCGGACGTCGTCATACTCGGAGATTATCGAATATCGGTCGCTCGATGTCAGCGCCGCCGCTTCTTTCTTGGGCGTGGCTCATGTTGAAGTACCGATGCCGCAGTCGAAGACACAGGTGCATGAGACTCCGACTCCGCTGAAGAATCTGTTGAACGAGCTCGTCGGGAGACCGAACCTCCGAGCACAAGTGTCCTGAGATCGTTGCCTGATACGTGAGCAAGGCCGTCTCTCTTCCAAGCTTCTGAACGAATTTTGAGGCTGGCAAGAGTCGGCGCAGCAACAAATACAGACGAATACGTACCGGTCAACATTCCAATCAACAGTGCGATGGCGAATTCGCTCAATGTTGATGCCCCAAGAACACCGGCGCCCACGATCAAGAGCGAAATCACTGGCAGAATTGAAGAAATAGATGTGTTGGCAGAACGCATCAGCACCTGGTTCATTGACACGTTGATCACGTCGCCGTAGCCCACTCGGACCCCAGCAAATCGTGTTTCATTCTCCTTGACTCGGTCAAACACAACAATCGTGTCGTACAGCGAGTAGCCAAGAATGGTCAAAAACGCTATGACGGTGGCCGGTGTAACGACAAAACCAAACAGCGAGTACAACCCAACGCTAATGACGACGTCGTGAATCATCGCCAAAATTGCGGCTGCGGCCATCCTCCACTCAAATCGGAACGAGATGAAGATCGCCACAACAATGAGGAAGATCACCAAGGCGCGAACGGCTTTATTGGTGATATCGCTACCCCAACTGGCGCTCACAACATTCACATTGATGTCATCGACAGAGACTCCAGCTGTCTCTGCGAAGAGAACGCTCAATTCACGTGCTTGAGCATCGCTAATTGCTCGAACCTGAACCTTCACAAACGATCCGCTATCAGAATCTCTGAGTTGAATGCGAGAACCCTCAGTATCAATGCTCGAGGCCGTGAGGACCTCGTCTGCATCACTCACCGAAAATGTGTTTGCGGGGACATCCCAAGATGTTCCGCCTTCGAAGTCAATTCCGAGGTTGAGCCCCTGTGCAAAGAGTGACACGACCGTCACCACCAGAAGAACCGAAGAAACGATTGCTCCCGCGACACGGCGCCCAAAAAAATCAATCGACGTTTGCCCGAGGTAGAGACGACGCCTGCCTGAAACTGCAACCTCAACGGTTTGCGTCCCGAGTTGATCGCTCATTTCGCACCTCCTAGACCAAGAATCTTTCCGCGCTCAACCGCGACTCGTCGCGTGAAGAGAATGGTTGCCGGCCGTGTGAAGAACCAGCAAACAATGAGATCGCACAATGTTGTCAAGCCAAGGTAGAGAGCGAAGCCCTTGACTGAGCCAACGCTGAGCCAGAACAAGATCGCGGAGGCAAATATCGACACAAGGTCGGCCGAAACAATGGTTCTCCAGGTGGAAGCAAAGCTACGAGGCCCTGAGTTTCTCGGTGATCGGCCAGAGCGCACTTCGTCCTTCAACCGTTCAAACAGAACGAGGTAACTGTCGACTGTCACGCCGATTGCGACGATGATTCCGGTGATACCTGCGAGGCTCAAGGCGTAGTTCGTTGACTGCGAGACAAGTGCTGAGAGCGAAAAGACGAGTGCACCCCATACGGAGAGCCCGGTGACCACAATGATCGCAATTGACCTGTAATACGCAATCAGGAAGAGAAGCGTGGCGAGGAGGCCGAAGGCTCCTGCGATGAACACGGCACGCAGCGAATCTGCACCGGCCGTAGCAGAAACCGTCTCGACGCGCTGCGCTTCAACTCCAACCGGGAACGCCCCACGATTGAGCACCCGCGCGAGTGAACGCACCTCGTCCTCAGTAAAGGCACCAGAAATCTCAACACCGGTCGAGAATGATGGTTGATTCACTGTTGGTGCCGACTGAATGATGTCGTCAAGAACGATTGCTAATTGGCGTGTCGGACAGGTCTCAGTGCCTGAGTAGCACTCTGCGGCAAGCGTGTTCCATACCTGCTGGCTATCTGAACGAAGGTCGACGGCGACGATCCACTGATTCGTGAGTTGATTGATCTGGGCTTCTGCGCTTCCACGTTCGAAGACTTCACCGGTTCCACCAGAAGGACCCACAATGCACGTTTGCAGCCCGTCGGTAGTGATGAGAGCCTGAGCCCCCGACAGAGCTTCCTCGTCGATGTCGCTTGGCGTGACCCCAGCCTGACATGCAAGCACCGGACGCAGACTGACAATTCCAGCAACGTCAACTGCCTCGAGAGCCTGCGCCTGATCCTTTACGCCAGGCAGATCGACGACGATGTTGTCTCCTTCGACACGAACATCGGGTTCTGCGATACCGAGAGTTTCGAGTTCGTCTCGAATAAGGTCCTGCACGACAAGGAGGTCATCGGCAGACGCTTCGTCGGTTGACTGAAGAATGACAGAGACGCCACCTTGAAGATCAAGGCCAAGAATTGGGCGATTACCGAATCCAAGATTTGTGCCAAGCAAACCTGCTACGACGAGCACAAAGGCGATCAAACTCCAACGGAGTCGTCGGGAACTCACGATTCGTCCGACTCAGCCTGTGAATCTTCTTGTGAGTCTGTCGTTGCCGATGGGCTTACTCGACCATGGACTTGGCTCTTCACCACCCGCAACTGGACGTCCTCATCCACCTCAATCCAGAACAGATCATCTTCAATCGCAGTAATGAACCCGTAGATACCAGACGCTGTAATTACTTCGTCGCCGACAGACAATGCTGCTTGCATCTCGGCTGCCTCGCGCATCTTCCGGCGCTGGGGGCGAATCATCAAAAAATACAGGGCAAGTGGAACAGCTGCGAGAAGCACAAATTGAAAGGCAGCTGCACCTGAGGAGGTCTGTTCTTGAGCGAGTTGGTATCCAAGTTGGTTCATAGCGCCTCAAATCCTATCGACTTAGGGGTCCTGCGACCCGGTCTCCTTAGGCCCAAACATCAAGAATGTTCGACCTCAACTCTTCGAATGAACCGTCAATAATTGCAGCTCGCATTGAGTCAACGAGGTCTATGGTCCATTTCAAGTTGTGAAGGCTGAGTAGTCGAGATGCAGTGGGTTCTTTCGACTGGAATAGGTGGCGAAGATAACCCCGACTGTGTGTCGTGCAGACTTGACACCCGCAAGCGACATCGATGGGCTCATCACTAAGGGTATTCGCGCTGGCTTTCACCTGCCAGCGACCGCTACTTGTCAGCGCCGTTCCGTGTCGCCCTAGGCGCGTCTGCATCACACAATCGAATTGGTCCACTCCCCTTGCGACCGCTTCAACCAACGATGCCGGGTCCCCAACCCCCATCAGGTACCGAGGGCGATGAGCGGGCAGTTCGCTTACCGCAGCCTCGATAGCGGGAAGCATCTCATCTCTTGATTCACCGACCGACAACCCGCCTATTCCGTACCCATCGAAGTCAAGAGCAACGGTCCGTTGCGCACTTTCGATTCGCATCGAGGTACTCACACCGCCTTGGACAATTCCGAACAGCGATTGATCGGGTCGTGTATGAGCCTCACGAGCGCGCGCGGCCCAGGCAGACGTGCGCTCCACCGCCTGTCGGATCACGTCAGGCGGGCTGGGTAGCGGTGGGCATACGTCAAGAACCATCTGAATGTCGGCGCCTATCTGTTCTTGAACCTGCACGGCAATTTCAGGAGTGAAGCGATGCTTCGATCCGTCATAGACACTTCGAAAGGTGACACCTTCATCGTCAACTTTCGGATCGAGCGAAAATACTTGGAAACCGCCAGAGTCGGTCAGCGTAAGTCCTTCCCAGGCAGCAAATTTACCGAGCCCTCCGAAATGGGCGACGACCTCCGCACCAGGCCGGAGCATGAGGTGGTAGGTATTTCCCAAAACAATCTGAGCGCCGAGGTCCCGATAATCGTGAGCGTCAAGGTATTTCACCGCTCCACGTGTGCCAACAGGCATAAATGTTGGTGTCGCGTAGGATCCTCGTGCCGTAGTAGCGACACCTGCTCGCGCAGCTCCCGAGGTTGCAATCACATCGACGTCGACTGGAAACACGCTTAGACGCTACAGGTGCCGGTTCAAGAGCATCGCATCTCCAAAACTCAACATGCGGTATCTCTCTGTGATCGCTTCTTCATACAGTCGGCGCCAGCGCGTGCCGATGAACGACTCGATCATGACGAGAAGAGTTGTTCTGGGCTGATGAAAATTCGTCATGAGCAGATCGACAATCTTCCAGTCGTAACCCGGTCGAATAAAAAGATCTGTACGACCTGACATTTGATGACGTGATGCGGCACTCTCTAAGGCCCGCGTCGAAGTTGTTCCGACAGCAACCACACGACGAGCCTCCACTGCCTCATCAAATACCGTTTGATCAACTCGGTATGACTCGGAATGCATGATGTGATCATCGAGTCGCTCGGCTTCGACAGGGCGGAACGTGTCGATGCCAACAATGAGTTCGACCTCCACGAATCGAACTCCAAGACGGGTCAGGTCGTTTATCAATTCGTTTGTCAGGTGAAGTCCAGCAGTTGGCGCTGCTGCGCTCGCTGGACGATCGGCAAACACCGTCTGGTAGCGATTTGGGTCGCTGGGACGCTCGGTGATGTATGGCGGCAAGGGTAATTCACCGAGCTCAAACAAGGTCGTTTCTGGAACATCAACGGTGACGACGAAGGTTGCAGCGGAGGGAGATTCTCGACGACCTTGGACCGTAACGACGCCAACTCCGCTTGCGGTGAATAATTGCTCGCCTTGTCGCAATTTTCCACCCGGACGTAATAAACATTCCCACTGCCCATCGGAAAGAGGCTCGAGAAGAAGCAACTCAACTTTTCCACCGGTCGATCGATGCAAAAAAATTCGTGCCGGCAACACCTTGGTGTTGTTCACAACAACAAGGTCTCCAGGTTGCAACTCGTCTCCAAGTCGTTCAACAACAGAGTGACGAGGGGAAGCATCTCCTTGGTCAACCAACAATCGTGCCGCACTTCGCGGCTCCACTGCAGTCTGAGCGATCAGCTCATCTGGAAGTTCGTAATCAAAGTCAGAAATCGACATCAGTCTTCAAACAGCGATGGCGGCTGATTGCCTACTCCGGCAGCATTTGGTGGAATCTGAATGCCGAGGTGGGAATAGGCCGCAGGGAGCGCAATACGCCCTCGAGGTGTACGGGCAATTAGCCCCAGTTGAATAAGAAATGGCTCGTGTACGTCTTCAACAGTCTCGGGTTGTTCGCCGACGCCGATGGCGAGCGTTGATAAACCAACGGGCCCTCCACCGAATCGGGAGCACAGCGAGTCAAGTAATGCTCGATCGATCTTGTCCAGCCCAAGATCATCGACTCCGAACACACGGAGACCTTCACGGGCAACATCAGGGGTAATGGTTCCATCAGAACGAACTTCGGCGAAGTCCCGCACTCGACGAAGCAGCCGGTTAGCAATACGGGGTGTGCCGCGTGAACGGCGAGCGACTTCGCGGGCGGCCTCATCATTGATCTGGACACTCCATATTGAGGCTGCCCGTGAAACGACTGCCGTCAATTCATCAGTCGTGTAGTAATCAAGACGGGCGACGTAGCCAAAACGGTCTCTCAACGGTCCAGTGATCATTCCGGTTCTCGTAGTCGCGCCAACAAGAGTGAATGGAGGCATGGTGAGACGGATACTCGACGCTGCTGGACCCTTCCCGACAACAATGTCTAACTTGAAATCCTCCATTGCGGGATAGAGAATTTCTTCAACCGCGCGAGAAAGGCGGTGTATTTCATCGATGAAGAGCACGTCTCCCTCACCCAATTTGGTCAGGATTGCTGCGAGGTCACCAGCTCTTTCAAGTGCAGGACCTGACGTGACATGTAGATCAACTCCACGCTCGGTCGCAATAATGCCAGCAAGCGTTGTCTTGCCGAGCCCCGGCGGGCCAGCAAACAAAAGGTGATCGAGTGCCTGGCCACGACGCTTAGCGGCTTCCAACACAATCTCGAGATGTTCCTTCAATTCGGATTGTCCGATGAATTCGCTCAAGGTCTGTGGACGAAGTCCAACCTCGGCGAAGTCCGAAGAGGCATCTTCGATTCCCGGGTCGAGGAACTCCTCACGCACGTTGAGCCCCTAGAAATGCGAGTGCTGCGCGGAGACCGTCGGAAACATCGACATCTGCTGCCAATTCAGCGGTCGCTGAAACAACCTCAGATGGGCCGTACCCGAGTTGCTCGAGTGCCGCACGAATTTCGCGAATCGAGCTGGTTGAGGTCGATGTCGCTGGGGCGTCGATCTCAGGAAGTGAAAGCCGAGACCTTAACTCCACCAGCAATCTCTCAGCCGTCTTTTTCCCAACTCCAGGCACCATGGTGAGAGCATTGACATCCGATGTTGCAACGGCGTCAACCAGGGCGTGTGGTGAATGAGTCTCAAGAATCGCTAGCGCCAAGGATGGTCCGACACCGTGGGTCGCAATGAGGATTCGAAATGTGGCGCGTTCGAGCATGCTCACAAATCCGAACAGTTGCTGATTGTCTTCTCGAATGTGGTGGTGCACATACAAGAACGACTCGCCATCGGTCGTCAGCGTGGAGAGGCTGCGAGATGTCATCGACACCTCGTAACCAATGCCTGCAACCTCAACAATTGCGGTTCCATCAGTAGAACGATCGAGGAGTTGGCCCCGTAATGACGCAATCATGATCGGCCCTCAAGGGCGGCATGTACCGCTGCCGTCAGCGGTGAGGTAGCCAGATAGCACAGCGCCAATGCGGCAGCATCCGCAGCGTCTGCAGGCTGTGGTGGAGCCGAAAGACCAAGGCGTTGTTGCACCATTCGCTGGACCTGCTGCTTATCAGCGCCGCCGTATCCAGCTATCGACATCTTCACTTCATTTGGCGTGTACTGCGCAACAATGCAACCTGAGCTCGCTGCCTCGGCAAGGGCAACTCCGCTCGCCTGCCCCACGCTCATCGCTGTTTTAACATTCACTTGGAAGAACACTTTCTCGACCGCAACTGCATCTGGTGAAAATTCATCGAGCAGCTCTCTTACATCTCGTTGCAATGATGCCAATCGATTTGGAAGGTCCATCTGCGGAGATGTTGTAAATGCACCGAGCGACCGAGCCTGAACGAGTGATCCTTTTGTGGAGTCAACGACGGCAAATCCGCAACGTGTCAAACCAGGGTCAATCCCCACCACACGGCAAGACCTCGTCGACGAACCGAACATAAGTTCGATTCTAGTTCCTGGCGATGAGCACGCGGTTGATCTGGAAGATCAAAGTTGGTTAAGCGCGTCAACAAGTTCAGAAACCGGCCGATACGAGAGACCAGCAACTGCCCGGTGCGCGTAGCGAATCACGCCCTCACGATCGACGATGAAGACGCTTCGACGCGGAAAGCCAAGGGGCCCAAGAACGCCGTACGCCTTTGCGACGTCCTTTTCGGAATCTGCGAGGAGTGGAAATTTCAATCCGTACTTCTGTGCGAAGGCCTCGTGGCTGACGAGGCCCTGTGAGGAAATAGCGAGGACTTGAGCATCGAGGCTCTCGAACTCATTGAGTCCGTCGTTATAAGAATTGAGCTGTTTGGTGCATACCGGCGAATCATCACCCGGGTAGAAGACAACCACGACCGGTCGTCCGACAAACGATGAAAGCGTGATGACCTCACCCCCTGTAGCTGGCAGCGAGAAATCAGGAGCCACATCTCCAATTCCGACTGCACCGCTCACTCTGCCGCTCCTTCGAGAATCTCGTCACTCATATCGAAATTCGCATACACATCTTGAACGTCATCGTTGTCTTCGAGAAGATCGATGATCTTGAGCACTGACTTTGCGTCTTCAACGGTCTCGAGAGGGACGAGATTCTCGGAAACTAACGGTGAATCAGCGGAGAGCACACTGAGACCGCCTGCGGTAATCGCTTCTGCAATGGAAGGTGTTGTGGAAGGATCGCATGTGATTTTCCACGCTCCAGCTTCACTGACGACATCGTCTGCACCTGCCTCAAGGGCGAGGTCAAACACCACTTCTTCGCTCGCACTTCCGTCAACAACGATCACGCCGCGTCGCGCAAACTGCCAACTCACAGCTCCAGGCTCTGCCATCGATCCTCCCGATTTCGTGAAGATATGTCGAATGTCTGCCCCTGTTCGATTCCGATTATCGGTAAGCACCTCGATCATCAGAGCGACCCCGCATGGTGCGTAGCCCTCGTATGTAATCGCCTCATACGACTGGTCACCAGCATCGCCGGTTCCACGCTTGATCGCACGGTCAATTGCCTCGTTCGTCATTTGCGAACCCTTGGCTTTGGAGACTGCTGACCGCAGTCCTGGGTTCATATCGGGATCACCGCCACCGGCACGAGCTGCAACTTCTATCTGACGCGCAAGTTTTGCGAACAGCTTGCCGCGTGCCTTATCTGCCGCACCCTTCTTGTGCTTGATTGTTGCCCATTTGGAATGTCCTGACATCGCCTAATTCCTTACCACCGTGAAGTCTTTGGGTACAGACTGGGCTTTCGCCACTATTTCTAAAAACAATTGGTGCACGTAACCGCTCTCACCAAGTTCTGGGTGAAATGTTGCTCCGAGGACGTTGCCCTGGCGAACCAGCACCGGGTCGTTGTTCACCTCTGCGAGCACCTCAACGTCGCAATCAACTTCTTCGATCCGAGGTGCCCTGATAAATACACCATTCATCTCAAATCGTTGCGCTCCGTCATCAACGACGAGAGGAGTTTCGAAGCTGTCAATCTGACGGCCATAGCCGTTTCGACGAACTGATATCCCGAGAGCGCCAAACGGTCTTTGGTCACTTCTTCCGTCTTTGATATCTGACGAAAGCATGATCAAACCCGCACAGGTTCCGAACACCGGAAATCCGTGGCGGAGCAGTACCTCTAGTGGCTCTCTCAACCCACTTGAATCGAGCAGCATCGACATCGTCGTACTCTCTCCTCCAGGCAGCACAACTGCGTCGACTGTCGAAAGTTCTGCAGGAGTCTTTACTCGGGTGACGGATGCGCCGAGTTCAGAAAGCACCTTTTCATGTGCTGCGAATGCGCCCTGTAGGGCGAGGATGCCAACGTTCACCTGGGGGCTCCCCTGTCGATGACATCTGCTACCAGCCGCGCTCGGCGTAACGCTGATTGATCTCGTCCATCCCGATGCCTGTCATCGGTGCGCCAAGCCCTCGGCTTACTTTTGCGAGCACATCGGCATCTTCAAAGTGAGTGGTCGCCTCCACAATCGCGCGGGCGCGAGGACCAGGTTCATCACTCTTAAAGATTCCCGAACCGACAAAGACGGCCTCCGCACCGAGCTGCATTGCCAGCGCTGCATCAGCAGGCGTAGCAATGCCCCCTGCACAGAACAGTGGAACCGGCAAGCGGCCGGTCTCTGCCAGTTCCTGCACGAGCGGAAGCGGTGATTGCAACTGCTTCGCCCAGTCAAACAACTCGGCCGAATCAGCCTGCCCTACACGTCGAATATCTCCAAGAATCGAACGCAGGTGACGAACAGCTTCAACGATGTTGCCCGTTCCAGCCTCACCCTTAGACCGAATCATTGCTGCGCCCTCTGAAATACGACGCAGTGCTTCACCAAGATTGGTGGCTCCACACACAAAGGGAACGTCGAACTTGAACTTGTCAATGTGATGAGCCTCATCAGCGGGTGTGAGAACCTCAGACTCGTCAATGAAGTCGACTCCCAAACTTTGGATGATCTGAGCTTCGACAAAGTGGCCGATACGGACCTTCGCCATGACAGGGATGGTGACCGCAGCCTTGATACCTTCAATCATGTCAGGGTCGCTCATTCGGGCAATCCCACCGTCACGACGGATATCTGCAGGGACGCGCTCGAGAGCCATCACTGCACAAGCCCCGGCGTCCTCTGCAATCTTCGCCTGCTCGGGTGTGACGACATCCATGATGACACCACCTGAGAGCATTTCTGCAAGTCCACGCTTTACGGGGAATGAGCCGGTTTGGGGGTTCGACATACGCTCAATCTACCCATTCACATTGACGAGATGACCACTGCTACGAGACATAGCGAACATTTTCAGGGTTATTCCTAGGCAGTTCGACCCAGGTGCGGCCCTCGCTCAAGCCAAGCGGCACCGAGAGTGTCGTATCAGTGAAGAAATTCCAAGTGTCTAGATTGGAAGAGCGTTGCCAAACACCCTCACGCACGACACCGTCTGCAAAGATCAGCAACTGCCCACCGCCTACCGTCACAGCCTCGGGACTCTTTGCGTCAATCGTACTCTGACGGTATTCGACCAGCATGACCACAACATTGTCAGCCCATACCTGGCCAGTGAGCTCACTCATATGTGGCTCGCCGTATTCAGAGCGAAGGTAACGCCCACTCGCAGCGTCATAGTCCCAGCGAGCGAGAATCGAATCAAGCTCAATTTCGATGATCGATGCGGTGTCGCCCTCGGCAACTTCTCCAGGCAACATGTAGGGGAAAATTTGCGGCGGAATGGCGAACTCATCGGGTGCGAGTTCCCAAAGGGTGTCGGTTGAGGAGAACAGGTTGTGAGGTGCTCCCCCGCGTCCGTCCCGACGGTAATACGAATTCCCGTAGCCTCCGACATAGCTCAAACTCGTGAGGGTCGAGTTATTGATGACGCGCGTGACGCCCGGGTTGCCACCTGACCACGCAAACAGTGGAGAGTTCAGGTTCGACAGGATGTCAACATCTTGGGCGCGACCTGAGCGAATCGGACCGACCGGATCCGAGCCCTGACTATGAAAGACTGCGGCAAAACGGGTGATGCCATCATTAATGATCTCCTCAAATACGACGTCAGCCTCGTTAAGGCCAGTCTGCGGCAATGCCTGAGGATTATTCGGCATTTTGACTGCAAGCGCTGGTCGATTCGGAATCTCGTCGGCGGATTCAAGCGGTGTTCCAGTCAGCGGCATACGGAATTCAGGTTCAGAAACTGCCGCATCGCCTTCTTCTTCAGATGATTGCTCAGCGTCGTCTGAACCAGTGGCATTCGAGCCTGACGACCCAGTATCACTGTCGCCGCTCTCAGAAAGATCATTCAAGGCCTCGGTCGCTTGCTCCACCAGGTCATCCGCGTTACCTCCACAGCTGGCCGCAACCAATCCGATCGCGATGGCAGTGAATGCACTGACAACACGCTTATTCAACATTCGCATCAGAGTTCCTTTAATGCTTGTATCCGCTCTTCTAGCGGTGGGTGGGTATTGAAAAGTTTGTGCACTGAGCCAAGCCGACCGTTATCACCAACGCCGCTCATGGGCTGTTCGATCCACATGTGTGCAGTTGCAGTGCTCGCGCTATGAGTGACGGTCGTATCGTTTTGCAGTTTTTCGAGTGCCGAGATGAGCCCAGGCGGGTACCTCGTTAACTCGCAGGCACCAGCGTCGGCCAGTGACTCACGCTGCCGAGAAATCGCAGCTTGCAGCAGCTTTGCGATGACCGGAGCAACGATGATGAGGGCGAAGCCCACAATGGCCAAAGGGTTGTTATGGCCGTTGCGATCGTTACTTCGTGAACTGCGACCACCGTTCCACCAAAGTGTGCGAAGAGCAAGATCACTCATCAACGCAATTGCGCCAACGAGGGTGACCGCAATTGTCGACACCGCTATGTCGTAGTGACGAATATGTGAAAGTTCATGGGCAACGACACCTTCAAGTTCGACGCGGTTCATCTTTGCAAGAAGTCCGGTGGTCACGGCGATTGCTGCATGTTGAGGATTGCGCCCCGTCGCAAACGCGTTCGGCGCGTCGTCATCTATGACGTAGACCCCTGGTTTTGGAATACCTCCAGCGATGCACAAACCCTCGACAAGGTTATGGAGACGACGGTACTCATCTCCATCAGCAGGACGGGCTCGGCTCACCTTGAGAGCGATTGTTGCTGATGACCACCAAGAACCGACCGAGAGGAAGAGCGACAGAATGAGAGCGATGACGGTGAGGGTCCAGCCTCCGCCGATAGTCCAACCGACCACCCATCCAATCGCGACGAAGACAGCACAAAATCCGGCAATCACGAGCGCGCTTCGACGCTTGTTTGAGCGAATAAGTTCGTGCATCTTGACTTAAAAACTGACCGATGGAACCTGATCTGCTTCAGGACCGGCGTCGAAGTACTCCCGGTGTTCAAAGGAGAACATTTTTGCAACGATCACGCCTGGAACCTGATCAATCGCGTTGTGATAGCGCAACACAGCGTCGTTGTAGAACTGACGGGCGTAGGCGATCCGCCCCTCAGTCGAACTGAGTTCCTCCTGCAGGGCGAGAAAATTCGTATTTGCTTTCAAGTCTGGATACGCCTCAGAAACGGCAAACAGCTGCCGTAGTGCACCAACAATTGGACCTTCAGCAGCGGCTTGAGCCCCCGGAGTGTCCGGTGCCGCAACAGCGCCGTTTCTGGCTGCGATGACCGCCTCTAACGCTTCGCGTTCGTGCTCTGCGTAACCTTTTACGGTCTCTACGAGATTTGGGATCAAATCAAGTCGACGCTTGAGTTGGACATCAATTTGAGACCAGCCGTTATCAACCGCGTTCCGCTTGCGAACCAACCCGTTGTACAAGCTTCCGACGAACAACAACAGAAGCACAACGATTACGAGGACAATGAGAGTCGTCATGAGATCATCCTACGTCACCTTTAAAGATCATGTCTGGGAATTCAACACTTGACGGTACCGATCGACATACAGGGCTGCGAGACGTTCCATCGACATCGATGATGCTCTCTGGAGGCCACCGTTAATCAATTTCATTCGGAGTTCGTTGTCGGCCATCAGCCTCTGAATTGCGTCTGCCATGTCATGACTGTCGCCAGGCTGAACCAATACGGCGTCGACTCCGTTTGTCGCAACATTTCGATAGCCAGCTATATCGCTCGCAATCACTGGTGTCGAGGCTGCCATTGCCTCGAGCAGAACAACGCCGAACGATTCGCCGCGCAAGGCCGGAGCAACAAAGGCTGTCGCATCTCGAAGCCGCTGCAACTTTTCTGACTCCGTCACTTGACCATGCCAGCGATATCGATCCACATCGGCAAAACGCTGTCGAAGACGATCGGTATCAGGACCGTGCCCGATGATGTGACACACAATTCGCATGTTGCGCTCTCTAAACAACATTTCAATGGCCTCTAGCAGTGTGCTCAGACCTTTTCGTTCCTCATGGCGTCCAACAAACAGAACCGACGGATCCGAGGTTGCTATAGCAGAAGCCTCATTGCTCGATGGGCTGTCGAGGGTGTCCGGAAGTTCGACCCCATTGAACAGCACTTCATACTCTCCTGGAAAGTGCCGTTCAATGAGCATTTTTGCATCGTTGGACACTGCCACACGATGGTCGATGCGTTTAGTGAGCGGCTTTAAAACAGGTTTCAAGAAGCGATAACTACTCGACCGACCAGCAGCGTGAAATGTCGCAACAATCGGACGCGACCGAAGGGTGAGCGCAGTCAAGGTTGGCCCTGGAGCAAGCGGTTCGTGCAAATGCCACACATCAAACTGCTCGTCGCGAAGCGCCCGAATCGTTCGCATCGCTGCGCTTGGATCAGGCGCAAGTGGGGCCACAGAGCCATTTGCAGCCGTTGGTAGTGAATCTCCAAGCGGGGTGACAAATGAAGCTGGCGGCGGCCCGTCACAGGGACCAAGAACCCGCACCTCGTGACCACTTCGCCGTAATGCACGTGCCAACCCGAGAACTTGGGTCTGCACTCCCCCCGGAATACTCAAGCTATACGGGCAGAACATCGCAATACGGAGCCCATCGTCATTCATGCCAAGTCACCGTCGATCGCTTGGCCAATTGGGTTGCAGCAGATGCCATTGGTCAGGGGCGCGTTGAATGAGTTCGGCCAGTTCATCTGTGAGGTGCTGGGTGATTCGTTTGACGTCATCGCGCAGCGAACCACTCGTCCGCTCGACGGCAACTTGAGGCTTCACTAATCCGATGTGTCCGTCCTTCCCAGGTGAATGAAACACCGCCGTTGGAAGAATCGTTGCTCCGGTGCGCAGAGCCATTGTCGCCGGACCTCCGGGAACCGTGGTTTCTTCACCGAAGAAGTTCACGCTGATCCCATCACCTTGAAGATCTCGATCCGCGATTAAACAGACAACCGCATTCTTTCTGAGGGCCGCCAAAACCTTTGACCCGGCTGACGAATCAAGTGCAATGACGTGAATGCCAAGTTTCGCTCTCAAGCCAGTGAGATATTCGTGTACTTCAGCATCTTTAAGTCGTTCGGCAACGGCGTAGACCTCGACGCCTTGATCGGCGAGCCAACGGCCCGCCCACTCCCAACCCCCTAGGTGCGGGAGAGCAAGTATGACCCCATTTCCCTGTTCTAAACCTGCTTCGACATGTTCATAACCATGCACAGCGATAGAACGATCAACACGCTCGGACGACAGATGAGGTAGACGAATACTCTCCAACCAATATCGGGTGTACCCAGCGAACACATCATCAACTCGGCGCTCTAACAGCGCCCCACGAAGTCCGGGGGCCACACGGCGTTGATGCGCCGCTGCTTGCCTTCTTGCCTCGCGTGCCACGACCCGGGTGGAGATACCGACAACTCGAACCACAACCTCGAGGACGACGACAGGAATATACCGTAGGACGCTCTCTCCCGCCGTAAAAAGTTTGAGTTGTCGAGACATCTCAATTCGAGCCGTGGCGTCGATCCTCTCGGCGACGCTGGACAACCATCCGTCGCTCCTCAATGCGCTCGGTGCGATCGTTTCGGCGCTCCCCGCGTCGCTCTCGTCGAAGGTCAATACGTTCCTGTGTGACTGCTGCCACTTCTGCCTGCTTCCACACCTTCACAAACCGGAATACCGCCGTAAACGTGATCAGAACAAGAAGGATCCACAACACCACAACAAGAGCAGGATCGAGACCAACACCCTCGAGCAAAAGTCCAAGGCACAGCATCACAATTCGCTCTGCCCGTTCCATCAGACCACCCTTGGCATCAAGACCTAGTGATTCGGCTTTTGCCCGCTGGTAGGAAATCAATGATGCGACCGCGGCAACCGAAAACGGCAGCACAGTGAGACGTGCTGAGTAGTTATCGGCGAAATACCACGCCATACCGCCAAGGAGCAGGTTGTCCGTAACTCGATCCATGGTCGAGTCAAAAAACGCTCCCCGCTGGCTGGAGGAATTACTCGCCTTGGCGAGGGCGCCATCAAATAGATCAGGCAAGGCCGCAAGAATCACCAGGATCAAACCAATGATGAGGCGGCCAGACCCAACTGCCACAGCCGCTAAGCCCGCAATCACTAGACCGAAGAACGTGAGATGGTCAGGGGTGAGTTTGGTCTTCAACAGGGCGCGCCCGATCGGACGAACCATCCGATCGACAGGGCCGCGAAACTGTCCATCAAGCATGGCCAGCGTCCTCTTCGAAATTTTCCTCGACGAGGTGCTCGACCACTTCCCCGCTGACAGCATCGACGAGGATGAGTGCACGTTGACGTGGCGGAACCTCACTCGAGTATGCGAGAACTCGCCATGTCGGACGACTCAAGACACCTCGCCACACCTGCTGCGCCGAGGCATGCCCAATCGGGAAACCAACAGCCTGCTGCGACGCAACAAGCGCCGCCCGTTCGTCAACTGCCATTGACCGACCGGACAAAAGTCCAAACAGAGCGAATGCAAGCAACCCGAGTCCTGCGAGCAATAGACCGCCGTTTGACCAGGAGAGATCCGCCGCCGTCGCAAAGATCACACCAATACCGAGCACTCCGTATATGGCTGCCGGAATCCGGCGGCGGGAGTTGTCGGGGAACTTGTACGCCCCCTCAAACGATCGGGGGTCAAGGTCATCGGGTAGAACGTCAACTACATCATCTGCAGATAATCGGGAATTATCGTCTGCCATCGCTTCACCCTATTCCTTGTCGCGAGATGGGCCATTCATCCTTCAGCCGGTCATAGGTCACGTCGAGAGCTTCAGGAATCGTTCTCGACTGGGCAATTGCCGTCATGAAGTTCGAATCGCCAGTCCATCTAGGAACGACGTGAACATGAAGGTGTTCAGCGACTGAACCGCCAGCTGGTTTACCCATATTGATCCCAATATTGAAACCCTCTGGAGTATGGGAAGCTCTCAATGCAACAATGCCATCATTCACGACTGACCAAAGGTCAACAAGTTCTTCAGACGTCAACTCGTCTGTGGCCGCCACTTCCCGATACGGAACAACCAAAAGATGCCCAGTCGAATATGGGTAAATGTTGAGAACGGCGAAGCATGTTTGGCTCCGGTGAACGATAAATGTCGAGCGATCTGGCTCACCAGAGTTGACGAGTTGGGTGAAGACGCTTCCGGCAGCGCTGCCGTTACTCGTCCTGACGTAGTCGTTTCGCCAGCCGTTCCAAAGAATTTCAACCTGATTCACGCCGTCAACGCCTGAGCCGTTCCTTGTTCGATTTCTGTTGCAATTTGATCGAGAAAAGCTTGAAGAGGGACATCACGTTCGACATCGCCGCCTCGCGGGTTTACTCCCACGGTGTTGTTTTGAACGTCATCATCACCAACGACAAGGACGTAGGGGAACTTCTCGAGTTTCGCAGCTCGAATCCGTTTGCCAAGTCCGTCATTGGCGTCTACCCGATCGACACGAATTCCGGCCTCGGCTAATGAGCGTTCAACCATCCGTGCATGTTCTTCATGAGCTGCAGCAACGGGAAGCACTCTCACTTGCACTGGAGCTAGCCAGGTTGGGAATGCGCCTGCGTAGTGCTCGAGCAGAACGCCAAAGAATCGCTCGATTGATCCAAACAATGCTCGATGCAACATGATCGGGCGATGCCGAGCATTGTCGGCACCGATGTACTCGAGATCAAATCGCTCTGGATTGTTGAAGTCCGCCTGAATAGTTGACAACTGCCAAGAGCGGCCAATTGCGTCTCGCACATCGATGTCAATTTTTGGGCCATAAAACGCGGCGTCGCCCTCCTTGACGCCGTATTCGAGCCCGTGCTTCTCCAGTGCTTCTCTCAGCGCATCTGTTGCCTTTTCCCAGATGTCGTCTGAGCCGACAAACTTGTTTGGATCCTTCGTTGAAAGGTTGAACGTAAAGTCGTCAAAACCGAAGGCTCGCAACACCGACAACACGAAATCGAGGAGAGAAGCCACTTCTTCGGCGAGTTGATCTTCTCGGCAGAAGATGTGGCTGTCATCCTGCGTAAAGCCACGAATTCGCATCAACCCGTGGAGAGTGCCGGCGCGCTCGTAGCGATATACGTTTCCTAATTCGAAGAGCCGAATCGGCAACTCTCGATAGCTACGTTGACGACTACCAAATACCAAGCAGTGCATCGGACAGTTCATCGGCTTCATGTAGTAGGTGCCGTTATCCATCTCCATCGGCGGATACATGCCATCCGCGTAGTAGTCGAGATGGCCTGACGTAGAGAACAGTTTCCCGTTCGCGAGGTGTGGGGTGAACACGAACTGGTAGCCCCCACGCTCGTGACGCTCGCGACTGTAATCCTCCATGATCCGACGCACGGTCGCACCCTTTGGATGCCAGATGGCAAGTCCCCCTCCAATTTCAGAGGGGAAGCTCAGCAGGTCGAGTTCTGTTGCGAGGCGACGATGGTCACGCTTTGCCGCCTCTTCGAGTTGAGTCAAGTGCTCCTGAAGAGCCGCCTTTGACTCCCAGGCGGTGCCATAGATTCGTTGAAGCATCCGAGCTTCCTCCGAACCCCTCCAATAGGCCCCGGAGGTTCGCTGCAGCGCGAAGTGCTGCAATTTCCCGGTGCTCGGTACATGAGGTCCGACACACATGTCGACGAATGAGTCGGAATTTCGATATGCGCTGATGACGTCTCCATTACCCACCTCACCTGCGTCCAGATCATCTCCACCGGCACCGGTCACCCGCTGAATAATCTCGCATTTGTAGGGTTGATCTGAGAACAACTGAAGCGCCTCTTCAGGCGACATCTCTGATCGAACGAACGGCTGATCCTCTTTGACAATTCGTTCCATTTCACGCTGAATATCGGCGAGATCATCATCCGAGAACGTTTTTCCATCAGGCAGATCGAAGTCGTAATAGAACCCATTCTCGATGGCTGGTCCGACAGAGAACTTTGCTCCAGGAAACAGCCTTGTCACTGCCTGGGCAAGAACATGTGCGGTTGAATGCCGCAATACGTGCCGGCCCTCAGTTGTGTTGCTCGTAATGATGGAAACCTTTTGTCCATCTTGTAACACCACTCCGAGGTCGACCTCAACACCATCAACAACTGCTGCGACCGCTGCTTTTGCAAGGCCTGAACCAATTGATTTCGCGAGATCAAACGCAGTCGCTCCGCTCTCAAGGTCCCGAGAGGAGCCGTCAGGAAGGGAGATCGTGAGGGTAGACATACTTCGCTGAGTCTACGAGACCGATCTCAACGGAACACGAGATCAGTTCTGGATGAGTTCAATGCCAAGAAGCGAGGCTGCCGCTGATGCGTTTCGGCCCTCGTTGACCGCCGCATCAATCTTCTCGCATGCGGTCGGAGTGTCGAGATCGTTATCGAGTGCCGAACGAACCTCGTCGATCAACGTTCCGTCGTCGTCATTCGCGATGCTCGAAAGCCACATCTGCAGTCGACTTTCCGAAGATGGCATAAGTTGGTCGCTCCATTCCCATTCAGTTCGGTAATGGTTTGAGATGATGCCTAGACGAATTGTTCTTGGATCCCATTCTTTGCGAAGCGCATCGATGAAGACGAGATTTCCCAAACTCTTAGACATTTTCTCTCCATCTTTCGAGATGAGAGCTGCGTGCATCCAATGATCGACAAAAGGTGTTCCAGTTGCGGATTCGGATTGGGCACGTTCACATTCATGATGCGGGAAAATCAGATCCGCTCCTCCCCCGTGGAGGTGCACATGTTCTCCGAGGTCACGAAGCGCAAGAGCACTGCACTCCACATGCCAACCAGGTCGACCGGGGCCCCATGGTGTTTCCCAGGCGGGCTCGTCAGCTGATGACGGCTGCCAGAGCACGAAGTCAAGTGGGTGACGTTTTTGAGGATCCTCCACGTTCCCACCACGCAACGCTGCGAGTCGATGCATTTCCGCTTCAGAAAACCCACTAACCGCACCAAAAGATTCGAAGGAACTGACGTCAAAATAGACAGAGTCGCCGCTCACATACGCATGGTCAGCATCAAGCACGGCCTGAATAAATTTTCGGATATCAGGAATCGCAGATGATGCTCGTGGCGCCGAGTGCACCGGAAGCACATTGAGAGCCTCCATGTCGGCATTGAACCGAGCTTCTTCCCCGGCGGCAAGATCGAGATAATGGATACCAAGTTCTCGAGCCTTTGCGAAGAGAGGATCGTCGACATCGGTGACATTCCGAACACATTTGACCCGATGACCAAGGTCTACTAGACGCCTAATAAGAACGTCATAGGTGAGAAATGTCGAGGCATGGCCGAGATGAGTTGCGTCATACGGTGTAATTCCACAGACGTACATCAGCACCTCTTCAGGTGGTGCGAACGGAACAATCTCTTTACGCGCAGTGTCGTACAGCATCATCGGCATTGCGCGACCTCAGTTTGAAGCGTCAACGTCGCGGATGCCAGTGAGCTTTGGGGCCACCCGTGTCCGATACCGCACGTTGAGTTGCAGGAGAACAGCGGTGAAGGCCTCGATTGCTGTCGCATTGGAAAGTTCACCTGCGTCAAGAGGTCGGCAGCCCGGAATTTTGCCAACAATCTCGCTGACCGTCGCCACAGCGGATGGATCATCGCCACAGATCAGGACGTCTGAGTCAATCGGCTCACCCAGATGACCGAGTTCTTTAGCTGGAAGGTGATGGAATGCAGCAACGACACGGCTCCCGGGCATCGCTGCTTGAACATGGGCGGCGACACTTCCTCGTGGAGGAACGAGAGGCTGGAACTCTGGCCCAACTTTGACTAGAGCATTCGCCATACTGATGAGAATCTTGCCCTGCAGTTGCTGTTCAAACTCTTTCGCCGTGGTTGCTGCGGAGTCCCACGGAGTGGCTATCACCACGAGGTCGCAATCTGCAGCGGCTGCGTTATCTCCGTATCCGAGTAGTGAATTGAGTTCTGGGTGACCTTCGATGGCTCGATCGCGCGCCTCCATAGCCCGGTACTTTGAGCGAGAACCAATGACACATTCATAGCCCACGCTCGCCAAGCGGGCGGCCAGCGCCGAGCCAGCAGGTCCGCTGCCGCCAATTAATCCGATCTTCACGGCGTCAGTCTCGCATATCAACGGGCAAGTTCACACAGATGGGCGCAATCACTGCTCTCGACAACCTCCTGCGTCGAAGACCATTCACGTTTCACCCTGTCGGCTACGTTGCAGGCATGGGAATTCTCGACGGAAAAAATCTCGTCATAACCGGTGTGTTGACAGATGCCTCACTCGCATATGGAGTGGCAGAGATCGCGAAGGCTGAAGGCGCCAACATCATTCTCACTGGTGCCGGAAGGGCTCTCTCCCTCACAAAGCGCACGGCTCGGAAAATCGACCCGGATATCGAAGTCCTCGAGTTAGATGTCACTGTTCCTGAGCATGTCGCCGAAGTTCGACAGGCGGTAGGTGAAAAATGGGGTCGTGTAGACGGCGTTCTTCATGCAATTGGATTTGCCCCCGCGTCGTGCCTAGGCGACGACTTCTTTGGCGCACCATGGGAAGACGTTGCAACTGCAATGCACATCTCCACATATTCGTTGAAAACATTGGCTGACGCGTTCGTGCCTCTGATGACCAATGGTGGATCGATTGTGGGTCTTGACTTTGACAACTCTCAGGCCTGGCCGGCGTACAACTGGATGGGGGTTGCAAAATCTGCCCTGCAGAGCCTGTCGCGTTATCTTGCGAAAGAATTGGGTTCGCAACAAATTCGATGCAACTTGGTTGCCGCAGGACCGGTCCGAACCATGGCAGCGAAATCAATTCCCGGATTCGCCCTCTTTGAGGACACTTGGGACGGCCGTTCGCCTCTCGGATGGGACGTGAACGATCCCACCCCAGTCGCCAAGGCCTGTGTGGCGCTACTCTCAGACTGGTTCCCTGCCACGACCGGCGAAATCATCCACGTCGATGGCGGTTATCACGCCGTCGGTGCGTAGCAACGAACTCACGACCTCTGGTGCCGTTCTGAGCGGCTGCTTTCTCACCCGATTGCGGCGGTAATTTCCTCTTGAACATCCGGAGTGAGTAGCGGAATTACTTCTAGTGCTGCAAAGTTCTCGGTGACCTGCGATGCCCGGCTAGCCCCTGTGATGACAGTCGAAACCATTGGATGCAAGGTGCACCATGCGATTGATAGCTGCGCAATTGAGCAACCCAAGCGGTCAGCAATCGGGCGCAAACGCTCAATTCGCGCGAGAGCTGCCTCGTCGCTCATTCGCGAACGCAGCCACTCGTATCCGGAAAGAGCAGCGCGCGAATCCTCTGGAATTCCGTCGCGATACTTACCAGTCAGAAGGCCGGATGCGAGCGGGCTCCAAATTGTGTTGCCGTAGCCAGTATCGGCATAAAGACGTTGGTATTCCCGCTCAACCTTTCGACGCTCGAGAAGGTTGTACTGCGATTGCTCGGTGACTGGCGCATGAAGGTGATGCTTGTCTGCGATTGCGATGGCATGTCGAATCTCATCGGCAGACCATTCGCTTGTTCCCCAATACAACGCCTTGCCGCTTGACACCATGTCACTCATGGCCCAAACGGTTTCCTCCATCGGGGTGTTTGGATCAGAACGGTGACAGTAGACAACATCAACAAAGTCCATCTGAAGCCGTTCAAGTGACGCCTCAATCGCCTGCATCAAATACTTGCGGTTCAGCGTGTTGCGCATATTCGGGTCATTTCCATGAATGCCCCAGTACAACTTGGTGGTTGCGATATACGACCATCGAGGCCAGCCAAGATCGCGAAACACTCGACCCATGATCGACTCGCTCCTGCCGCCTGCATACGACTCGGCATTGTCGAAGAAATTACATCCGGCGTCATGCGCGGCTTGCATACACTCGAGCGCAGGATCATCGGCCATCTGGGTATCAAACGTCACCCATGACCCATACGAAAGGACACTTACCTTGACACCTGTCGCACCTAGCCGCCGATATTCCATCTGTTCTTCTGGGATCGCCATACCGTGACCGTATCGCTCCCCAATCGACACCAACTAGTCAGGAACCTACGACGGTCGCACCCTGATTCCTTTTGCTGCCATTGCGGTCTTCGCTTCTGAAATGGTGTGTTCGCCAAAGTGAAAAATCGAGGCAGCTAATACTGCGTCAACATTTCCATTGAGAACACCATCAACGAGGTGGTCGAGCGTTCCGACACCACCGCTCGCAATAATCGGCACACCGACTCTTGCGGAAATCGCTGCATTGAGTTCATGGTCGAAACCCTCCCGGGTTCCGTCACGATCCATTGAGGTCACCAACAACTCGCCTGCGCCCATCTTGACTGCTTCCACAGCCCAGGTCACCGCATCGATTCCAGTCGGCGTTCTGCCGCCATGCAAAAACACTTCGAAGGAGCCCGAGTCTGTCCGACGCGCATCGACGGCACAGACAACGCATTGAGTGCCGAAGACCTCGGCAATCTCCGAAATGAGAGCAGGTCGCTCTACTGCGGCCGTATTCACACTGACCTTGTCCGCACCCGCACGCAACATGCGCCTTGCATCGTCAAGAGAGCGGATTCCTCCGCCCACTGTGAATGGCAGAAAGACCTGCTCAGCAACCCTTTCGACCATCTCAACCGTTGTTGCGCGATTATCGCTTGAAGCGGTGATGTCAAGAAACACGAGTTCGTCAGCGCCCTGTTCGTCGTAGCGTTTCGCAAGTTCTACAGGATCACCGGCATCGCGCAATCCAACAAAGTTGACACCCTTGACCACCCGTCCCTCGGTCACATCGAGGCAGGGAATCACGCGAGCGACACGGTCGCTCATCGAAGCACCTCCACAGCCTCGGAAACGCTAAAGCGCCCCTCGTAAATCGCTTTCCCAGCGATGATGCCAGCCAACCCTGAAATCGTTGCCAGTGCTCGCAGGTCGTCAAGAGAGGACACGCCACCACTCGCAATCACGGGTATCGAGGTCGCCGCCGACGCTGCTGAGAGTCCCTCGACGTCAGGGCCGCTCAACATTCCATCGCGTGAGATATCGGTGATGACAAATGCTGAAGCGGTTGGATACCGGCCCAAGGCCTCGCTGAGGTGAACTGTTGAAGATTCTGTCCAGCCTTCAAGCGCAATGAATCCATCACGATGGTCAAGTCCTACGGCGATTGGCAACACGTCACTGCACAATTCAACAAGATCGGGTTGACGAATCGCCGCCGAACCCATCACTGCACGCTCAACGCCGGTCTCGTGGAGCTGACGAACATCTTCAACTGAGCGAACACCACCGCCCGTCTGGATACTTGCGGCTCCACGAAATTCTGATGCGAGTGAAGAAATCACCTGCCGATTAACGGGACCTTCACCGCGAGCAGCATTGAGGTCGACGATATGAATCCACTCTGCTCCTGCATCGACAAACGATCGGGCGACAGCAGAAGGATCGTCACCATATTCAGTTGAGGCGTTGTAGTCGCCCTGTGAAAGTCGGACGACTTTTCCGTTGAGCAGGTCAATCGCTGGGAACAACTGCATCAGACCACGCCTTCGATCGTCAGCCAGCGTTCGAGCATAGCCAACCCAGTCCGACCCGATTTTTCTGGATGAAACTGAACTGCCAACACGTTGTCGCTGCGACACGCTGCGGTGACATCGCCACCGTAGGACACAGTTGCCGCTATGTCTTCAGGCTGGGTTGGTTGCGCAGCAAGGGAATGTACGAAGTACATCCATTGCGATTCGCCACCTCGAGTCAGTACAGGGTCATCTTGTGTCACGACGAGTTCGTTCCACTGCATCTGCGGTCGGCGCACGTTTGAAGGCAGATAGCGCACTGAACCTTTCACCAGCCCTAATCCTGTTATGCCCGGCGCTTCCTCGGATGATTCGAACAGCATTTGCATACCCACACAAATTCCAAGAAAGGGCCGCCCTGACCGAACAACATCATGGACGACGTCATCGAGGCCGCGGTCTCGAAGAGCCGTCATGCACGCTCCGAAGTTTCCGACCCCCGGAAGCACGACAGCTGATGCGTTCTTAATGACATCGTGCGCGTCGGTCAGAACCGCATCGGCCCCCAACAACCGGAGTGCCTTCTGAGCTGAGTGAAGATTTCCGATGCCGTAATCAATGACCGCGACAGTCACAAATTGCCCCGGCCATTCGCCCCTGTCACAGCACGCCTTTCGTAGACGGCACAGAACCACCTTCGATGCGAACTGCGTCACGTAACGACCGCGCAAGACCTTTGAACGTCGCTTCGATGATGTGGTGCGCGTTCCGGCCCCTTATGAGCTCGACGTGCAACGTCATAGAGGCAGCCGTTGCAAATGAACTGATGCTGTGTTCGGCCAGCTGCGGATCAAACGGTGGATTACCGAGAGGAAGGACCTCAGGAATTTCAACCTGCCAATGAACGAACGGCCGCCCAGAGAGATCTAAACCGATATCGACAAGAGCCTCATCAAGTGGATATCGACCGCTCGCAAAGCGGCGAATTCCGGACTTGTCGCCTAGCGCTTCAGCAAAGCACTCGCCCAACACGATCGACACATCTTCAACTGTGTGATGGCTGTCAATGTGGAGGTCCCCCACCGCTTCAACGTGAAGATCAAAACCACCATGGCGACCAAGTTGATCAAGCATGTGGTCAAAGAAGGGCAAACCTGTCGAGATGTTCGTCGACCCTGATCCATCAAGGTCAATCTCGACAACGATGGACGTCTCTGCAGTTTTACGCTCTCGTCGAGCGACTCTTCCAGCCATGGCTACATCATTCCTGCTCTAACGCACTTTCCAAACCCTGCAAAAAGACGTTGTTTTCCTCTTCGGTACCGATCGTCAGACGAAGCCATCCCTTGAGCAACGGCCATGAGGAGCAATTTCGAACGAGAACTCCCGACTCAAGCAAGCTCGCCCAGACATCATCTGCATCTCTGTCTGGCGAAAACAGGATGAAATTTGCGCTACTTGGACTGACGTTGACTCCCATTGAGATCAACGCCTGCTGCACCCGATCACGTTCGCTCACGATCTGCGCAACTCTCGTATTCATTTCATCTGTGAATTTGAGAGCGATTTCACCAGCAATCTGTTTCGAAGCATCAAGGTGGTACGGCAACACCGCTGTCCAAAGGTTCTCAATGACTGACGGCGAACCGATGAGATAGCCAAGGCGCAGCGCTGCGAGGCTCCATGTCTTTGAAAAAGTGCGCGAAACGACAATTCGATCTGAGGTAACCGCTCGTTCAATGGCTGACCACGTTGAGAACTCGGCGTATGCCTCATCGACCACAACAAGTGCGTCGGTCGACTCCAAAATGACATCGATAAGTGACTCTTCGTCGCACTGCCCAGTTGGGTTGTTCGGGGATGATACGAGGACCACGTGGGGGTCAATTGCGGTGAGCATCTCTCCAACGCGTTGAACGTCGAGACCAAAATCAGAGTTCCGCTCCAGTGTGATGACCTCTGACCCCAGGATTCGCGCAATCTGCACATGCATCTGGTAACCCGGCTCGAAGACGACCACTCGCCGCCCGGGCCCAGCAAACGCAAGAAGCACCGTCTGCAGAACCTCGTTCGAACCATTTGCAACAAAAATATTGTCGGCGTCAACGTTGTGATGTCGGCCAAGACCGTTTCGAAGCGCGCTCGCCGAGCGATCTGGGTATCGGTTCCAAGCAATGGATTGAACAGCCTCAGCGAACTCACTGATGAAACCCTCGGGAGGCGCGAACGGTGACTCGTTCGTGTTCAGCCTGACCGGGACATCAACCTGCGGCGAGTGATAACCCGGCATGGCAGCGATTTCTGGACGAACCTCAGGCACACCCACAGGTTACTGATGTCTTTTCGCAACACGAATACACCTCTCGGAGCAACAAAACCTTTGATTTCCCAATACGGTGATTCTGTGAACATTGATCTGGTCGCACTCAGCGCAGAATTAACTGCACTTGAGGAATACCTCGTCCGTGCCAGAGATCGAGTTGAAGGTCTCATCACTCCGCTTCGATCAACTGAGCGTGAAGACATCCTTTCCCCGCTGTACGAGTCTGAGCGCCTTCTCCGGAGCGCAGAACGAGCCATTTCTCGTGCCGAACGGGCGACCCGGTAACACCTCGCACCCAACGACTAGCCTCAGACAGGTGACATCTCCGACCCCAAAAATTGACTTGGACGTTGGTCATGTCGCTCCACACAATCGCTCGGTTATTGACGAGTTCTGCCAGTCAGTCGAGATGGCTCACGGACATCGCATCCTCTCTGACCAACTTCGACTCGACCTGCTCGATCAACGCTCGACACAACCACCGCTAGTCGCAGTTGCGAGCATCGGCACTTCAATACTCGCCGTAGCAATTGCGAGTCACGCAAACGACGGTTGGGTTCTTGAAGTCGTTTCTCATCACGATCACTCTCATTCACCATCTCGTGAAGTAATCACCCTTGTCGTCAACGGCTTGTTGGCTGAATTCCGGAATAGGTCGCACACACGACTTACCTGGTGGGCTCGTGCTCATGACCCCTGGGTTGAGCACATTGCGAGCAGTCTCAATTTTGTCGAGCACCGAAAGCTGCATCAAATGCGCATTCCGCTCACCACAGATACCCGAAACGAATTTTGGAAGGGGTCGGCTTCGACGCGCTCATTTGTGCTGAACCAGGACGAGGATGACTGGCTCGCTATCAATAACTCGGCGTTCGCTTCACATGAAGAACAAGGCGGATGGAGCAGAGAGCAACTGGCAAGGCGTTTGGAGGCACCCTGGTTCCGCTCAGACGATGTACGTCTGTATCCGACGTCGGGAGCAATCAGCGCATTCTGCTGGACAAAGCGACACGAGGCGGACCTACACGAACCAGAGCTCGGCGAGATCTATGCAATTGCCGTTGACCCCTCAAAGAGTGGAATGGGCCTCGGTAAGCAGATGGTGATGGCTGGCTTTAGCCATCTTGCCGATACCGGAATACAACTCGGCATGCTCTACGTCGATGCCGACAACACCGCAGCCATGAAGTTGTACGAATCAATCGGGATGGAAGTACACCACACCGACCGGGCATACCGATGGTTGGGGGGTTGAGAAATGACGTCGCGCCTACCGCGCTACGAAGCGAATAAGGAGACCCTTGCGGCCATTTTGCAAGGGCTACCCCGCTATCGAGTCGAACAGGTATGGAAGTCGTTGTATTCAGACTGTGGTCCAACTGAGACGTGGACGACTCTGCCGAACGAACTCCGCACAGAACTCGACGCCTCGTTGCCATGTTCTCTCCGCGAGATTCATGCAAGCACAGCCGATGACGGTCTCACCACGAAATTTCTGTACGAAGTAGAGGGTGGCGCCCGCATTGAGTCGGTTCTCATGCTGTACTCCGATCGAGCAACAGTATGCATCTCTTCACAAGCAGGGTGCGCCATGGGCTGCACCTTCTGCGCAACCGGCCAGCAGGGGTTTTCGCGGCATCTCACCTCGGCAGAACTCATCGAGCAGGTTGCTAGAGCGAAATATGCGGCAGCGCAACAGGGGCGACGATTGTCGAACGTCGTTGTGATGGGAATGGGTGAGCCACTCGCCAATGAAGACGCTCTCTGGCCGGCCATGCAGACGGTCCACAACGAATTCGAATTGTCAGCCCGACACATCACGGTCTCAACTGTTGGACTGGTTCCAGGAATTCGACGTCTCGCTGACCGACCACTTCCTGTCACTCTCGCCGTCAGCCTTCATGCCGCAACCGATGAACTCCGCAACACGTTGATACCGATGAACAAGCGGTATCCAATCGACGATCTCATGGCTGCATGTGCTGAGTATGTCGCCCAACGAAGACGCCGGATGAGTTTCGAATGGGCGATGATCGAAGGAGTAAACGATGATCTCGATCAAGCTGAGCGCCTCGCTGAGATCTGTCGCCAAATTCGACCGATTGCCCACGTCAATCTCATTCCGCTCAATCGAACCTCTGGATACGCCTTCAACGGCTCGACTCGACAACAAATCGAGAAATTCCAAAACGTGCTCCTTCGTCGAGGGGTTGAGGCCACTGTCCGTCGGAATCGCGGAAATGACATCGATGCTGCATGCGGCCAGTTAGCAGCGATCACCCCGGTATCGATCTCGCCACAAAGCACCAAGCAATGAGCGACATTCTCATCAACCTCAACAACGTTGGGTTCCATCGGGACAAACGCAACATCCTGTCAAATATCAATCTCCAAATTTCCTACGGCGAACGTTGGCTCGTTCTCGGGGCTAATGGATGCGGAAAGTCAACCCTGCTTCGAATGATGGCCCTCAGAGAACATCCATCATCTGGGACGATTGACATCTTCGGTGAACGTCTAGGCCGGATGGATGTTCGACAAGCGAGACGAAACATCGGTTTCGCCGCGCAGGGACTAGCCGATCAACTCCGGCCAGACCTTCGGGCAATCGACATCGTTGTCACCGCGAAGAATGCTGCTCTCGAACCATGGTGGCACGTGTATTCACCCGACGATTTTGCACAAGCACAACGCCAACTCGATCGTCTCGACATCGGGACCTACAGCGAACGCACCTTCGCAACACTTTCTTCAGGAGAGCGACAACGAGTACTTCTCGCAAGAACCTTGATGACTCAACCCAAATTGATTGTGCTCGATGAACCGTTCGCAGGCCTTGACCTACCGGCACGCGAAGATCTAATTTCGGCGCTGACCTCACTCGGGCAGGATCAAGACGTTGATGCATTAGTGCTAGTGACACATCACCTCGAGGAAGTGCCCCTTGGCATGACTCACCTACTGTGCCTCCGGGAAGGCCGAATTGTGTACTGCGGGCCATTCACCGATGGCATGACGAGTTCCACCGTCTCAGAAACATTCGGCCTGCAAGTAGATGTCACGACATCAACTAGAGGCCGCCTTCAGGCTCAGGCACGCAACCCTGGCTAAGTGGCCCTAGTGCTGGGCGTCCACAAATGTCTGCAACCGGTCGATGGCCGAATCCAGACCGCTGTGTAACGCTTCTTCGACTGGTCCGGGCGTCCACATTTTTCCGTCGTAGTCGAGCACAGCATGAACCGAAGTTTGAGCATCTACTGACTTCAAGGTGAGGTTCAACTCCCATCCAGCATGACTTCGGCCGTCGCTCTCATCTCGCACAAAGCCGACTCGATCGAAATTGTCGATTGAGCGTTTCATTCGTAGTCGTTTGGAGCGCGCGAATGGACCAATTGCAACGCGTAATTCGACGAACCAATGCTCATCGCCATCAGGTTCAACCCTCGACACGATCGGGACCCACTCAGAATATGTTGAGAGATCGCGCAGAGCGCCTACAACCTGTGACAGTGGAGCCTCGATCACCGCCGAACGGGATACAGAAAACGACATGACTTGGTTCTAGTCACTTTCAAGACGAGTTCCACGAAATGCTCGTGACAACAGCGGCGTCAATGTTGGTGCGGTCTCTTCCGCCTCGTTGGGAGGAGAGGACGTCGTAGAAGAATCTCGCAAGGACTGGGGGGAATTGTCTGCATGAGATTCGGAGATACTGTCCGACTCAAAGAGTTCGTCCTGCGGCAAGCCTCTTTTAGGAGCAGTACGTTGTCGTCGGGGTGAAGAAACCAACGTGTTTGACGGTCCCGGTCTAAACAGCCTCAAGGTCGGATCACGCCGATCGTCGATGGTCCAACCCTTCGGTGCAATAAGCCGCTCAGCGTGAATCTCACAAAGCCCAGATGCGTCTGCGTCCTGTGGAACTTCGAGCCAAACTACGGCAGCGACCGAGTCAAAGCCATACTGCAAAAAGACAGGCTCGGAACATCCAGGTCGATCGCACAACGCCACAAACGTAGAGTACGGCAACGAGATGCCCGACGGGAACACCATGCCGTGAAGTGGGCGATACGGGCCTCGATCCCATGACCTCCACGGTGTGAACGTGGCGCTCTTCCAACTGAGCTAATCGCCCTCAGTTACGGCGAGGCTACCAGCGGTCGTGCAATACAAGCGACGTCATCCGAGCGACACAGACAGGCAGGCATAAGGGCCGCTAGACGTACGCCATGCCATCTCATCTGGAAGCAATGGCAACACCGATGGCGATTGCGACAAATATTTATCGCACCGCTCATCAATCAACAGCAACAACTCATCATCGGATGGGTATTCAACGTCTTCAGTGTCGAGAGAACCGACCTCAAGAACAAGCGCCGCCAATCCCCCACCAGCAGAGGCTCGACGCAACGCGTCCTCGCAATCGATGAGATCGAACACCTTGACCCCTGACTCAACGGCATCGGTCGAGAGCAAAAAGCAATCACCCGCACGCAGGTCTGCCATCGTTGTCTCGCGGCTTCCCGATCCGATGGCTGAGAAGGTGACAACAACAACGACAAGCAACAGCAACCCGGCGAGGCCCGCTATTCGAGACACACCCTGCCCATTCCTAGGCGGTCGAGAAATCCGATTGATCCGTCTGCACATCGAGCATCAAGCGGAACAAGTTGCGTGACCACCTCATGCTGCTCTGACTCACATGAGACCTCGACCGCAAGCAGACTGTCATTTATCTGGACACACGATCCCGATTGGATGACGCCGTCAGGCGGACTCTCTGAATCGGGCCCGGCAAATAGCGAAAGCCCAAGAATGGCGGCAGCGCCGACTACTGACGTTGCGACAATTCCTCTCCACGGAAACGTGACCGGGCGCACCGGCTGTGCCGTGGAGGAGAGATCAGAATGAGGAGTCTTGACATCTGCCGACGAGCCACTGCTGTTCGATGATGACATCGACGTTGGGTTCGTGAGCTCCTGGTAGGCGTTGTTCAGCGCCGCCATTTCATCGGAGTACGAACCACTCTGCACATCCGGATGAAGCTCTCGAGCAAGCCGCCGATATGCCGTTCGAATCTCGTCTTTCGACGCACCACGCTGAACGCCTAGTACATCGTGAGGATCCTGGCGCGCTGGCATGAGTTCCGCGGAGCTTACGGTTGAGGTGACTATTCGCCGATGTTGATCATCACGTGCTTGATACGCGTGTAATCCTCGAGAGCATACGCCGAAAGATCCTTGCCATATCCAGATTTTTTGTAACCGCCGTGAGGCATCTCTGCAACGATCGGAATGTGGGTGTTCACCCACACGCAACCGAAGTCGAGATCTCGAGAGCAGCGCATCGCTCGTGCAACATCAGAGGTCCACACACTTGAGGCGAGCCCGTATTCGACACCATTCGCGAAACCCAACGCCTCCTGCTCATCAGAAAACTCTTGGACAGTAATGACCGGTCCGAAGATCTCTCGCTGACTCATCTCATCATCTTGCCGGAGGCCCGAAATTACGGTTGGAGCAACAAAAAAGCCTTCGGAGCCGACCCGATCGCCACCGGCAACGACCGTCGCGTGGGTGGGTACTCGCCCGAGGAAGCCGAGCACGTGGTCCAACTGATTGCTGTTATTCACCGGACCAACGAGGATGTCATCTTGGTATGGGCTACCAACTTTTGCATCGCGAGCCTGCTGAGCAAGAGCGTCAACAAAATCCTGACGAATCGCCGAGTGGACGAGCACACGAGTTGCTGCTGTGCAGTCTTGACCGGAGTTGAAATATCCGGCGAGAGCGATTGCCTCCGCAGCAGCGGCAATATCGGCGTCATCAAACACGATGACCGGAGCCTTCCCGCCGAGTTCAAGATGAACCCGCTTCAAATCAGCCGAAGCTGCTTGGGCCACCTCGGTACCCGCTCGCACCGAACCGGTCACCGACACCATTGCGGGAGTCGAGTGTTCCACCATCATCCGCCCAGTGTCACGATCACCGCATACGACATTGAAGACCCCGGGCGGAAGGTGATCGGCCGCCAGTTCGGCCAGCATTGTCGTCGTCACAGGCGTGGTGTCGCTTGGCTTAAGAACGATGGTGTTTCCTGCGGCTAGTGCTGGCGCCAGTTTCCACATTGCCATCATCATCGGGTAGTTCCATGGAGCAACCTGGGCACACACTCCGACGGGTTCTCGCCGAATGATGGATGTCATGTCCTCCATGTATTCAGCCGAGGCCTTTCCTTCAAGATGCCGTGCTGCTCCAGCAAAGAACCGCAATTGGTCAACCATTGGGCCGACCTCCTCGCCTCGGTGAAGGTCGTACGGCTTCCCGCAGTTCTTTGATTCAGCCGCCATGAGATCGTCTCCCGCAGCCTCAACCGCATCGGCGAATTTCAGCAGTGCGAGCGAACGCTGAGACGGAGTTGTTCGCTTCCAACTGGGAAATGCTTCACTCGCAGCTGCCATGGCGCGATCAACATCTGCAGCGCCCGATACAACGGCCTCGCAATACACCTCACCGGTGCTCGGGTCGACGAGATTACTTCGGGCACCAGCAGCCGAATCGCACCATTCGCCGTTGATGAAGTTTTTTACCAAAGATTGGTCATTTGCCATAGAGGATATTTAGCACCTGCTGGCACCCTCGCGTACCACTCGGAGAATGAAACGCGTTTCAGTCCTCGCCACCGCTGGATCGGCCCGAAGCCACCTGACTAACCCATCGAGGCCCTCGGAGCCTTCGCACTCGCACTGCAGGGAATAATCGGACGAGCCGGTGACATAAGCGGCAAATGCAATCTCTGGTCGGGTTCGCAGTCGATCTTCGAATTCTTCTGCGTGAGCACCAGCAATGAGACCGACTTCGACAACCGCTCTAGTCGTACGTCCGTATGCCGCCGGATCAACATCAGTTCGATATCCACGGATAATTTCTTCTCGCTCCATCCTGCGAACTCGATCGGCGATCGCCGTTGGGGAAAGGTGGACCTGGGTCGAAAGCTCCGCCCACGATACTCGTCCGTTCATTTCCATCTGACGAAGGATTCGAGCGTCAAACTCATCTATTGCACTCATAATCAGTGAGAATACTTGTTTTCCAGGGTGATAACGCCCGGAAGCAATCCAACATTTAGGGCAGAATTCGCTTATGACTTCGGCAACCACACCCGCACTTGGATCGATAGGCGTACCAAAAGAAATCAAAGGTGATGAGCGGCGAGTGGCCCTCACCCCTGATGGTGCTGCTGAACTCGTTCAGATGGGGTGCCAAGTCCTCATCGAACATGACGCAGGTCGTGGTTCTGGATTTTCGGATGAGATGTACATTTCATCCGGGGCACAAATTGTCGCAACGGCAAAAGAGGCTTGGGCCGCAGATCTTGTCCTCAAGGTGAAAGAACCTCAGGAAGCAGAATTCGACTTCCTTCGACCTGACCTCACCTTGTTCACGTACCTACACCTTGCTGCGTATCCGCAAGTTGCGACCGCACTCAAAAATTCTGGGTGCACCGCATTCGCGTACGAAACGGTTACCGACCGAAATGGCGGGCTCCCCCTACTTGCCCCGATGTCCGAGATTGCCGGAAAGCTTGCAACTCAGATGGGCGCCCATCATCTCTCAGCTCACCTCGGAGGGTCAGGCGTGCTTCTGGGCGGAGCACCGGGCGTGGCCCCAGCCTCTGTCGTCATCATTGGCGGAGGCAATGTTGGCTGGGCATCAGCAACAATGGCTCTTGGGCTTGGAGCACAGGTGACCGTGATTGATGCTTCGCTCGATCGGCTTCGATGGATTGATGAGCATTCCTTTGGTCGCCTCATTCACCTCGCCGCAAACCGTTCGACAATCGCTCGGAGTGTTGCGCAAGCCGATCTCGTCATCGGAGCGGTTCTCGTCGCAGGGGATAAAGCTCCAATTGTCGTGAGCGAGGAAATGATCACGACCATGCGCGCAGGATCCGTCGTCGTCGATGTCGCAATTGATCAAGGTGGCTGCATCGAGACATCTAAAGAAACAACCCACGCAAATCCAACGAGGGAGATTCATGGCGTTCTTCACTACGCCGTCGGCAATATGCCCGGTGCGGTACCGCAGACGTCAACCTTGGCACTCACCAACGCAACGCTCCCCCGAATTGCAAAATTGGCACAGCATGGCCTCTCCGTCGTTGATGTCGATCCGCACATGGCTGAGGGCCTCAACGTTCAGGCCGGCGAAATAGTCAATGAGACTGTTGCGCAATCTTTGGTGTAAGCCCGAATAGCCGATTGGTTTGCCCTACTGACGTTCAAGAAGAACCCATGTAAATGCCTGAGATACTCCCCATGGAGTCTCGTGAACTTCAGAAAGACTTCTGACAAGCTGAAACTGCGGCTGGAAGATCGCCGAAAGGTCCTCAGCTGAATAACGGGACACATCTAACCCAGAACACTGAGCAGGGCCCTCTGGAGCAAAGACCCCCATAAGCAAGTGTCCTCCTGAGCGCACTGCCGTCGAGGCCACCTCGACGTAACGAGCTCGTTCAGATTCACTCAGGAAGTGAAACACCGCCCGATCGTGCCACACATCGAATAAGCGGCTTGCTCGCCAGCTACAAATATCGCCCGTCACCAAATCGATGCCAACACAACGTGCGCTCAAACGACGACAAGCCTCTTCGAGTGCTGCCTTAGACAGATCAACCAGAGTTATGTGGATCCACCCATCATCGATGAGATGGTCAACCAATTGCGAGTTTCCTGCACCAACATCAACGACGGAGGTGCGCCCTTGACGAGCGCCGAGCAGTTCAAGCGACACAGAGGGGACTCGCTGAGTCCACGAAAGCTCGCTGGATTCTTTGGACCGATAGATTGTGTCCCAATACCGAGCCATCTCCACGAAGACACGCTACGCGAAACGCAACCACTTGTCCTGGGTCACGGTCGAGGAACACGTGAATAGATGCTCACTTTTCAAAGAACCCTGTCGAAGAGCCGAACCTCCTCCGAGATAATCCAGCACTAGGGTGGTTGCATGGCTTTACGTTTGGCATACGGAGTTGGTTACTGGTCTGCAGGCCCCCCGCGCGGGGCGCTTGACAGCATCATTGAGGCTGAGAAACTTGGATTTGAGTCAGTCTGGTCCGCCGAGGCTTACGGCTCGGATGCTCTCACCCCGTTGGCATGGTGGGGCGCCTCAACCTCAAAGATCAAGCTCGGCACAGGCATCATTCAGATGTCGGCGAGAACGCCATCGGCAACTGCGATGGCAGCGATGACTCTTGACCACCTCTCCAACGGAAGATTCATACTGGGACTGGGCGTTTCGGGACCACAAGTTGTCGAGGGGTGGTACGGCGAGCCTTATGCACGACCGCTTCAGCGCACACGAGAATATGTGTCGATTATTCGATCAATTCTCAAGCGCGATCAACCTGTGAGCCATGCCGGAAATCAATACCGCCTGCCCTACGACGGTGAGGATGCAAGTGGGCTTGGCAAACCTCTGAAGTCAACTGTTCATCCCCTCAGGAATGACATCCCGATCTACCTTGGTGCCGAGGGTCCTAAAAACGTGTCGCTTGCGGCAGAAATCTGTGATGGTTGGCTACCACTATTTTTCTCACCATCTGAAAACGATTTTTATCTCTCCTGCCTCAACGAGGGCTTTTCCAAGTCAGGGGATAGCACGAAATCAGCAGATTTTGAGGTTGTTGCACCAGTGACGGTCATTCCAGGTGATGACGTCGAGGCCTGTGCCGACATGGTTCGTCCAATGCTCGCTCTCTACGCCGGAGGCATGGGCGCTAGAGGTGCGAACTTTCACTTCGACGTGTTCGCGCGAATGGGTTACGAGGACGTCGCTCTCAAAGTTCAAGATCTTTACTTGCAGGGCAAAAAGGAAGAGGCTGCGGCAGCGATTCCGCTGAAGATGGTGGAAGACGTTGCACTCGTTGGACCAGCAGAGAAAATCAGAGAAGAGCTCGACCGCTGGAATGACACCGTGCTCACCACTTTGCTGTTGTCAGGCCCAACTTCCATGCTGAGGCGATACGTCGATATTTTGTCGTAGACCCGCACGGCCTCAGCATCTGCGGTCCGTGACAAACTCTCAATCACACCAGAAAACACTCTCATCGCATGACGTTCCAGTAGGTTTGCTCTGCCCCCATGAGTTCATCTACTTCCACCATGCCCCGCCCAGGTACTGCGCGTTCTGCGCTACAGCACCGTCACTTCAGGGTTCTATTCATAGGTGCATCGTTATCGAACGTTGGGACTTGGATGCAGAATTTCATGCTCCCTGCCTACCTGGACGTCCGCACAGGATCGGCCGCATTTGTAGGACTTCTGATCTTCGCCCAGCTCGGTCCGATGCTCTTTGGCTCTGTTCCTGCCGGTGTACTTGCCGATCGCGTGAATCGAACGCACCTCATTCTCGGGATGCAAGCATCGATGATGGCGATGTCGGTTGTGATGGGTGGACTTGCGAAGTGGCATGCGCCGGTATGGACAATCTTCGCCACCCAATTAGCGATCGGCGTTGCGAATACAGTTCAGGCGCCAGCATTTAATGCCAGCCTCCCAACACTGGTTCCGCGGGAAGACATCGGTGGAGCGGTCAGCTTGAACTCTGCGATGATCAACGGAAGCAGAATTGCTGGACCATCTCTTGCAGCGTTCCTCGGATGGGTTGGCCTCGATCTCTGGCAATTGTTCATCATCAATGCTGCTACTTACTCCTTTGTGATGATTCCGCTCGCAAAGAATCATCTCCCATCAGTAAAAGGAATGAATACCGCAAAAGGTTGGCGAGCACTCACCACAGGCGTCGGGCTTGCAAGGCGACGTCGCGTGCTGCTCGTGCTCCTGCGCTCAATGTTTATTTTCTCGATTATCAGCCTTCCCTACATCGGCCTATTTCCATCGGTGGCTCGTCTCAACCTGGGACTTGCTGCTGACAGCGGCTCTTACAAAATTCTGTACATCGTTTGGGGGCTCGGAGCATTTCTCGGTGCGCTTTCTGTCGGCACAGTGTTTTCCGAGATGGAGCGACCAGTGCTCATCAGGTGGAGCTTCCAACTCTTCGCCGTGTTCCTCCTACTCTTTGCCATTACGAGCAATTTCAACCTGGCATTGCCGGTGGCGTTCATGCTTGGAGCGGTGTATTTCCTGCTGGCAACCGCCATGATGACCGAGCTCCAACACAATCTCACCGACGGCGAGAGGGCTTCGATCATGCCCCTTTGGTTCATGTCGTTTGGAGGGTCGATACCAATCGGCAATCTGCTCGGAGGCCCAATCATGGATGCCGTAGGAGCTCGGTGGGTTCTTGCCGTTGGCGCAATAGCTGCTTCACTCAACGGCGTCCTGTCAGATCTTGGTCGCCTTAAGGAGGATGATTTCCTTGATGGCGAACCGACATCAATTCCAGAGACGGGACCAAGTCGTCTTCACTGAGATTTCAGTAACTCTTCAACAACTCGTTCAAGGCCCACAACTCGACTACCTTTCACCAGCACTGCAGCCGATCCGGCTGCCAGCGCATCGGTAAGAACCCGCGGAACCTGCCGAGTGCCAGGAACTCCGTAGAGATCGGTGTCGATCGCAACAATTTGAATGTCGAGTTCGGATGCAATTTCTGCCACTGAGCGATGTGCCTGTTGAGGTTGATCGACCTCTGCCATTTCGCCGAGCACTGCAATTCTCTTCGACACGGGTAAATCGGAGAGTGTCCTCAACGCAGCAATCACCGATGTCGGATTCGCGTTATAACAGTCATCGATAACCACCGACCCTGAGTCAAGTTGGTGAATCACCATTCGGTGGTCTTCGGCCGCAACGGACTCAATACCGACGACAACATCTTCTAAAGCGACGTTGAGAGCCCCGCCAACTGCGATTGCTGCAAGGGCATTTTGCACCATGTGCAACCCAGGAATCCGAAGTGCGACCTCCCCGCTCCCCCACGGCGACGAGAAGCCAAATTGATATCTACCGACTTCGTCCATCGCCGAGTAACTAATAGAGACATCCCCTGTGGACCCGTACATGAGTACCGAGCCGGCCGTAAGACTCGACATCGCACGAACGCGTTCATCATCCGCATTGAGCACCGCTATCCCATCGGAAGAAATAGCCTGCACAAGCTCTGATTTCGCTCGCGCTACCCCGTCGATGCCTCCCAGCCGAGCGGTGTGAGCCTCACCAACTGCGGTGACCACACCAATTGTCGGCCTCGCAATTGTGCAGAGACTTGAAATCTCGCCGAATCCTCGCATCCCCATCTCAACAACTACTACTTGCGATTCGGGCAGTGCATTAATCAATGTGAACGGAACACCCTGCTCGTTATTAAAACTTTTCGGACTCGACGACACCACTGTTGACGACACGGCGCCGGCAATCAGGTTTTTTGTTGACGTCTTGCCCACACTTCCAGTTACACCAACAACTGCGGCATCTGTAAGCACCGTCGAGCGAATCGTTTTCGCGAGCGTCGAGAACGCTCGCATTGTCTCATCGACCTCGATAAGAGTCCCTGACACCCCGGAAATCCGACGTGACACAAGTGCGCACGTGGCGCCCATAGAGAATGCATGAGCAACGAAATCGTGTCCATCTCGCTCTGCCTCAATCGCTATGAACAGCCGACCGTGAACGTCGCTTCTCGAATCGAATTGGACGCCGTCAACAATGACATCCTCACCAACTAACCGTCCGCCCACAATCTCCGCAATATGTGATGCCTTTAACTGCACAACTAAGGACAGTACCGTGATGACTGTGACCAATCTTCGCACCAGAGTCGTTGTCGTCTTCGGAGGACAATCTGCTGAGCATGATGTGAGTTGCACCACGGCCTGGCACGTAACATCCGCAATCGATCGAGCTACATATGACGTCAGTCTGCTTGGGATTACTCGTGACGGCCTTTGGAACGTCGTTTCCGACCCATTCGAGAACCAAACAGCCGATGCGTCCGATGCTGGCTTCTTGTCTCCCGAGGGCTTACCGTCAAACCCTTTTGAGTTCTTGAACCACATGAAGAACGCCTCAAACGCACCAATTGTCGTGCTTCCGATGTTGCACGGCCCGCTCGGAGAAGACGGCACAATTCAGGGCCTTCTTGAAGTTATTGATGTGCCATATGTCGGATCAGGAGTCCTTGGCTCGGCGGCAGCAATGGATAAGTCATTTGCCAAAACAATGATCACCGCTGCGGGCATTGCTGCACCCCGACACATCACAATGAGAAATCCAGTGTCGACTGAACTCACCGATATCGGTGACCGAGTCGCCGACGAACTTGGATTTCCGTGTTTTGTGAAACCAGCAAATATGGGCTCATCAGTTGGGGTCTCACGAGTTGATCAGCCCGAACTGCTCTCAGCTGCGATTTCTGAGGCGTTGTCGTTTGATTCCACAATTCTCATTGAGGAAGCAATCCATGGCCGGGAGATCGAGGTTGCGATCCTCGGAAATGACGAGCCAGTTGCATTCGCACCTGGCGAGGTGATTCCCGCCGATGCGTTCTACTCATACGCTGACAAATATCTCGACGGAAACTCAACCGTCCAGATTCCCGCAGACCTCCCTCCGCACGTCGCGGACAATATGTGTGAACTTGCGATCAAGGCGTTCGAGACACTCGGGTGCTCAGGGCTCGCTCGTTGTGATTTCTTCTACGAAGAACCAGGACGAGGCATCCTCTTCAACGAGATCAACACGATGCCCGGATTTACCCCGATTTCGATGTATCCAAAAATGGTGACTGCGAGCGGTATGTCGTACTCCTCACTCGTTGACCGCTTGATTGAACTCGCACTTGAACGACACTCTGCGCGGGTGCGAAATACAAGCCGGTCGGCAACCTAAATGCTGTTTGGCGGCGTCAGCGCAGAACGAACAAACCCTCGTAACTCTCGTCGAACCTGGCGCAGTCCAGCCGCGTTCGCTTTCCATCCAAAGGTCTCTAACACAATCGGTTCTGTTCCAGTACCTGACACGGTCGAATACAAGATTCCTGCGAGCAACATTGGATCACATGTTCGTAGCCGGCCGTTCGCCATCTCTGCCGTCAAATAGGCAACGCAACGATCAACAACAACAGCGAGTCTGGATCGAAGATGATTGATGTGGTGATCCTCGAGCCGAATTACCTCTCGAATTAATCCGAGGAGAGCTGGACGACGCACCACCGGTCGAAAGACCGCACATACAACAGCATCAACTCGCTCTAACGGGTCGTCGCCGCGTGAGCGAATTGCAGCCTCGACGACGATGAGCAATTCGTCGGCGGCATGATCGAGCACGGCATCAATGAGTCCGCTGCGAGACTTAAACCAGTAGAGAACTGTTTGCTTTCGTACACCAACTTCGTCGGCGATGTCGTCAAGTGACACCGCTCCGAAGCCTCGCGTGCCAAATAAGTCGAGGGCAGTGTCGAGAATTCGCACGCGTGTCGATCTGCTCACCACATGGCAGTTGTAGCACGTTTGTCTACCAAATGGTAGAGACGTGATAGAAATACAGATGTGATTGCACAGTCACTATCGAAGAGGCGCATCGCGATAACGGGGTCAACGGGGTTCGTTGGCACTGCCCTGGTTGAGCGGCTCTTGCGCGGAGTCCCTGATTGCGAACTCATTCTTCTCGTACGCAATGGCCGGAGGACACCCGCCGCCCGTCGAACCACGCGTGAAATTCTCGCCAACGATGCATTCGACAGGCTTCGAGAAACCCACGAGAACTCTGACGAGTCGTTTGAAGACATGTGCGCTCGACGCATCACCACGATCGCAGGAGACGTGAGTGCCGATGGTCTTGGGTTGTCTGATGAAGATCGCATCATCTTCTCGACTGCCGACACGGTGATTCACTCAGCCGCAACTGTTTCATTTGACTCGCCGCTTGACCAGGCAGTTGAGATCAACCTTCTTGGCCCTGTGCGTATCGCCGAATTATGTAATGAGTTGGGCATCACCCCCCACCTTGTCGCTGTATCAACCTGTTACGTCGCAGGTAACCGTCGTGGCACAGCCCCAGAGGAACTGGTCTCAGAAGGGCCTTTCGCAATCGGTCTCGACTGGAGATCTGAAGTTGCCTCGGCCCGCCGACTAAAGGGCGACACCGAAGCGGCCTCACGCCAGCCAGACCGTCTGAGCGAATTTCGTAAACGAGCCCGTAGCGAGCTCGGAGCAGCTGGCGCTCCAGCGCTTGCAGCAAAGACCGAACAACTGCGGG
>JBMTDQ010000007.1:0-51598 GCA_049432165.1 Ilumatobacteraceae bacterium | reverse complement strand
TCGAGGGTGGTCGAGCACAGACGCAGGAGCATCTTGCCGTTATCGACGCAACGCGGCCTGATGCAGGGGTTGTTGCTCTCACACGCGTTGACCTTGTGTCGGCAGAACGGCGCGTTGAGGTGGCTTCCGAAGTCGTTGAACTGCTGAGTCAATCTTCGATCTCGTGGTCTCAACCGTTCTTCACTTCCGCCGTGACTGGTGAGGGCATCCCTGAACTCGTCGACGAACTTGCGAGACTTGTGCGCACGGTTGACGAAGCGCGACCAGATCGGCGGCAAGCACCTGTGCGTCTGTTTGTTGATCGAGTGTTCTCGATCACCGGCGCCGGCACGATTGTCACCGGAACGCTCTCGTCGGGTTGTGTATCTGTTGGCAGCGAGTTGGCGCTTATTGGTAGCGATCGCTCCGTGACGGTTCGTGGTGTTCAGCGGCACGGGGTCGAATGCGATCAGGTCGCAGCCGTCAGTCGAATCGCAGTCAATCTTTCTGGGCTTTCCACGGCCGAACTCGAGCGCGGCGATGCGCTGGTCGAAGGGGGCGCGTGGGCGAATACCTCTGTGGTTGATGTCGTCGTAGAGCTGGCTGACGGGGCAAGCATTCGCAACGGAAAAGGCTTCAGCGCGCACATTGGTTCGGCGCGTCGAGATGTCAGCCTGCGACCGGTTGGCGGGGCGGACAACGCTCATCGCAACTGGTACCGAATGAGGTTCAGCAACCCACTTCCGCTTCGCCCACAAGATCGTCTGGTTCTGCGAGACCAGGGGGCACGAGACATTGTCGGAGTGGCGGTTGTGAATGATGTGGCACCGATGTTGTCGCCATCTCGTTCATTTCCAGATGGATCAATCGAACAGCAGTTGATCGCTCACGAGTGGATCGCGATCGCTGAAGCCCGACGACTCACCGGGCAAGACGTGGAACCAGTGGTTGATGGCTGGACCGCTGCATCGACTGTTGTGGAATCGACCCTCAGTGCTCTTCGCGAACGACTAACTCAGTCTCCGTTCGATGTCGCTGAGTGCACCGAGGTTGAGCGTTCCTTGCTGAGTTTGATCGATGGTGTTGTTATCGAGCATGGAGTCGCTCGGTTCGGAGGAGTTGATCCGGCTCTTGAGTCGCCGCTCATTGATCGATTGCTCGCTGAAGGCGTGGCCACGGGACCAATCGACGTGGCAGATCGACCCGTTGTCTCGCGACTAGTTCGACTCGGCGTGCTGATTGGCCACGACGGTGTGTATTTCCACACCGAGGTGTTGCGGGGGCTTCAGCCAGTTCTCGAACTGCTGTGGAGCGCTGACCCGGACGGATTCACGGTCGCCGAACTACGAGATGCTCTCGGCGTAACAAGAAAACATGCACTGCCGCTCGCAAATTGCCTCGACCAGATGAATCTGACCCGGCGTACTGGCGATCGCCGAGTTCGCGGACGCGGCAGTCAGCCATGAGCGGAGGTGGACGGGAATCGAACCCGCCGGACGGAGTTCATCCGTCCCAACCGTGTTGAAGACGGCGGAGCCCACCAGGCGCTCGGACACCTCCACTTCGTAGAGTACCGTGAAGACATGGCGACCCCAGCACGAGAACTTTCCTCTACAGCGCTCTCAGATGGGCTGACAGTTGTAGTAAAGCGAGACTGTGAAACCTGTCAGATGGTTGAGCAGGTGATTTCAGAGATCGCTGAGTCAACTTCAATCAGGGTCATCACCCAGGATGATCCGGCGTTTCCTGAATCCGTTGACCGTGAGCACGACAATGAACTTGCGTTCTCGTGGCATCATGAGATTGAGACAGTTCCGACGCTCATCAAGGTGAGTTCAGGCTCAGAGCAAGCGCGAACGGTTGGTTGGTCTCAAGCAGAATGGCGGTCGATTACTGGCATCGACGATCTTGGTGCCAGCCTGCCGGTGATGCGCCCGGGTTGTGGTTCGATGAGCGTCGATCCAGACCGTATCGACGCACTTCGCGCGAAGTTTGCCGGTGATGGATTGGTCGCTCGTCAGATTGAATTCGCTCAGGCGGAGGATCCGTTTGAAGCAATGTTCGAGCGAGGATGGACCGACGGACTTCCTGTTGTCCCGCCGACTCGTGAGCGAGTGTTGCGAATGCTCGAAGGAACGACACGGGACCCAGATGACGTTGTTGCGATCGCCCCACCCGACCTTGTCGAACTCACCGTTGAAAAGATTGCAGTCAACGCCGTCATGGCCGGGTGCCGGCCTGAGTACCTTCCGTGGGTAATCGCTGCGATTGAGGCGGTCTGTAATGACACGTTCAACATGCACGGCCTTCTCGCGACGACGATGCCGGTTGGACCAGTTCTGATCTGCAACGGCCCGGGCACGAAGGCGATTGGCATGAATTCCGGCATCAATGTCTTCGGTCAAGGAAATCGCGCGAACCTCACGATTGGTCGCGCGGTGCAACTTGTCATTCGAAATGTCGGGGGAGGACGGCCAGGTGAGGTCGATCGTGCAACCCACGGCAGTCCCGGAAAGATTTCGTTCTGCTTTGCCGAAGATGAGGCGGGTTCTCCATTTCAACCCCTGTCGGTTCAGCGGGGCATGCCAGCAGGCACCGATGCCATCACGGTCTTCGCCGGTGAGGGCCCGAAGTGCGTCGTTGACCAATTGGCTCGAACTCCCGAACAACTGATTGCGACCCTCGCTGATGCGCTGATGGGGATGCACAACCCCAAACTCGTGATCGGGTTTGATGTCGTATTGGTGATCAGCCCAGATCATTCTCGAATTTTCCATGAGGCGAAGTGGAGCGACACCGAGGTGCTCGAAGCGCTGTACGCAGCGACAACCCGTCCAGGCGCTGAACTTGCAAGGGGTGTTGGCGGAATCGCAGAGGGTGTTCCTTCAGGGTTTGCTGATGCTCCGGCTCTCCCGAAGTTTCGCCCTGGGGGAATTCTGCTTGCACATGCCGGCGGTGGAGCGGGGTTGTTCTCATCGATGATCGGTGGATGGGTGAATGGTGAAATGGGGAGCGACCCAGTGACGGTGGCGGTTCGTCCATGAGTATCTGTCAGATGGTCTAAGGTGAGACTTGTGAGCGAGAACATCGTCCTCGACCCAACATCGGAAAGCGCGCCGACAACGCGTAGCCGTTTGGCGCGTCCTTCATCTCTCAGCGGTGAGACGATTGGACTGCTCGATATTTCAAAACCTCGAGGTGACGTCTTCCTCGATGAAATTGAACGCCAACTTCTTGAGCGAGGTGCGACGGTTCGGCGTTACAAAAAGCCGACCTTCTCAAAGCCTGCCCCCGTTGACCTTCGACACGAGATCGCAACTCAATGCACGCTCGTCATCGAAGCACTTGCTGATTGAGGCAGTTGCACGTCGTGCAGTGTGCATGACATCGTCGATCTTGAAAGTCGTGGAGTTCCTGGAGTGTTCGTCGCGTCAAGCGAATTCGTCAGCGGTGCGGATGCTCAATCGGCAGCGCTCGGTTTCCCTGATGTTGCGCGGATTTTTGTTGAGCACCCAATACAAGACCGCACCGATGACGAGATGCGCGCACTCGCGGCGGGTGTGATCGAGTCAGTGATCAACGAAATCATCTCGTAACGCCACTCCGACAACTTGTCGTGGTTTGTTCGCGTGTCAACATGAGACGAGCGACTACTCCTGGAGGTGCACGGTGAGCGATGTAGAAACAAAGGTGTCGATTGGGGATCATCTCGACTGGCCGCAGGTAGTGGACGACCTCAACCGGCTGCTTCGTCTTCGCACGACCCCAATTGGCATGAAGATGTTTGCCACCCGTGACGAGATGGAATCGATTCCAAAAATTCGTCGACCGCAGGCAATCCACACAACCGATCAGATCGTTGGCCAGGCGAGCCGTCTTGGGTGGACGGTTGGCATCACCGTAGATGACCTTGTCGGTGATCAGTGCTCAACAGTGATTGGTTTGCATCCCCGGGATGATGAATGGCTGTCGGGTGAACGGATGACTGGAGTGTGGTACGAGACGCCTGAGGACGCGTCAGCTCATCAGCACTCGATGACAACGGTCCCGTTTGGTCAGTACGAGGCGATGGCTGTGTCACCGCTCGCATCGGGTCGGCTGAATCCACCGGATATCTGCCTCATATATGCCACTCCAGCTCAGATGATTTTGTTTATCAACGGACTGCAATGGACCGGCTTTAAGAAACTCGAGTGGGGTTGCGTGGGCGAATCGTCTTGCGCTGATTCGTGGGGCCGCGCACTTTCGACTGGAGAACCAAGTTTGTCGATCCCGTGTTTTGCTGAGCGGCGTTACGGCGGTGTCATGGAGGACGAATTGTTGATGGCGATTCCGCCGCGGTTCCTCCCAGGTGTCATCGCTGGTCTTGAGTCCCTGTCAAGAAATGGATTGCGCTACCCAATACCACCGTACGGGGTGCAGTCGGATGCAACTGCGGGACTCGGTCGAAGCTACGGGTGACCGGTGGCACGTGACGTGAGTTGGCGTGACAAACTACGACTGTGACTACACGACCGCTGCACGGACGAGCTCGACGCCACGCAGCCGACCGCCATACGAGCGGATGGTCGGTTCAATCTGAAGAATGGCTCGTTGTCGAGCAGCCGCTCGCAATCAATGTCGATGGCGAGACCATCGCAACAACGATGTGCACTCCCGATGATCCCGTGGCTTTGGCGCTCGGATTTTGTATTGCCGAGGGAATGCTCGAACCAGATGTGACGGCAGGTGTTTCGGTGGATCGTTCTGGTCCGACGACGACTGTTCTCGTTGAAACGGGTCACCTCCCGGGTTCATTCTCGGCTCGTTTAGGGACGGTCTCCTCTTCGTGTGGGGTTTGCGGGACTGCTGACATGGCGGCAATGGTTGCAAGCGTTGCATGTGTTGACGCCGGCCGTCAGCCAGATGGTGACGTCGTTGCCTCAGTTGCTTCGAATTTGCGTTCACAACAGGAGGTTTTCGCCCTTACCGGCGGATCGCATGCAGCTGCGGCCGTGACCATTGATGGTCACGTTGTTGAAATCGCCGAAGATGTCGGACGACATAATGCAGTCGACAAAGTTGTTGGAAATTTGTACCGCTCAGGCCGATTGCCTGCCAGTGACTTGATGCTGGTGATCAGCGGTCGAGCAAGTTTTGAGATGGTTCAGAAAGCCTGCGCTGCCGGATTTGGGACTCTCATTGCGGTGAGCGCTCCGTCATCACTCGCCGTCGATGCGGCGCAGCGAGCAGGACTCCGATTGATCGGGTTCGCCCGTGATGACCGGTTCACCGCCTACGTTGATCCCTCTGCAGTCCCAGCGGCGTCGACGTCGACACAATGATTTCCTGGCGTCCCTTAAGGGTGTGGCCATGGCGATGGCACCTTCGTCGGCCCCGACCATCATTATGGGTGAGTTGGCGACCAAACGGAATTGGTCTCGTGAAGCCGAATCACTACGGTGAAATGTTGCGAACGGTCTGGGTGAATCGGAAGAACCTGCGCTACGGATGGAAGGTGCTCACTCAGGGAGCCTGTGATGGGTGCGCTCTCGGTGTCGCAGGGCTCCACGATTGGGGCCAAGACGGGATTCACCTCTGCAGTACTCGCCTGCGTCTGTTGGAGTTCAACACCGCAGATGTGATGAACGCTGATGCACTAGTTGATGTTGCATCGCTTGAGCATCTTGATGGTGCCGGACTAAGAGATCTCGGCCGACTCGGTTATCCACTCCGACGCCGTAAGGGAGACGCAGGGTTCTCGGTCATCACATGGGATGAGGCCCTTAGCGCAATTGCAGACTCGATCAATGCAACGACTCCGGATCGCGTTGGGGTGTACCTGACGAGTCGAGGGTTGACCAACGAGGTCTACTATGCCGCCGGAAAAGCGGCTCGGGCAATGGGCATCGCATCCATCGATTCGGCGGCTCGAGTATGTCATGCCCCTTCAACAGTCGGGCTCAAGGCAACAGTTGGTGTTGCTGCAACGACATGCTCCATGGAAGACGTCATTGCCTCCGATCTCATCGTGCTGTGGGGAGCGAACCCAGCAGCAAACCAGCCTGTCTTTACCAAGTACCTCTATCTTGCGAAAGCGCGTGGGTGTCGTGTTGTCGTCGTCAACCCGTTCCTCGAACCTGCTCTCGAGCGTTATTGGGTGCCAAGCAACGCCGAGTCAGCGATCTTTGGAACGAAGATCTGCGACCTTCATGTTCCGGTACGCCCCGGTGGTGACGTTGCACTTGCTCAGGTGGTGCTGAAAAGGCTGATTGCTCGCGGGGCAATTGATGCGGCGTTTATTGCAGAGCACACGAATGGGTGGAGTGGCCTTATCGATCAGTTGGCGGCACTTGAGGATGCCGAACTTCTCGAGCACTGCGGGGTCGAGAGCGCAGTCGTAGATGAATTTGTTGATCTGTATGCGCAAGTAGACGCAGCGATCTTTGTGTGGTCGATGGGAATCACCCAACGCGCTGATGCCGTTGACGGTGTTCGAGCGATCGTCAATCTGGCATTGTCACGAGGAATGGTCGGACGTGATGGGGCAGGTTTGATGCCGATCCGTGGTCATTCAGGTGTTCAAGGTGGAGCTGAGATGGGTGCCTATGCAACAGCCCTACCCGGTGGCCGCGATCTCACCGATGAGAATTGCGCGGAGTTAGGCGAAAGATGGGGTTTTGAAATCCCTCGTGAGCCAGCGCGAACCGCTCCCGAGCTTGTTGGGGCGGTGATCGATGGCGAGGTTGACGTGTTGTTGCTCTCTGGGGGCAACATGCTCGATGTCCTGCCAGACCCGCAGCGAGTGACGTCAGCCCTATCGGCGGTCGGTCTTCGAGTGCATCTCGATGTTGTTGCGACGTCACAGATGCTCGTCGAGGGGGAAGATGTTCTTGTCCTGCCCGTACGGACGCGTTACGAGCAGGAAGGTGGTGGAACTGAGACATCGACGGAACGGCGCATCATTTTCTCACCAGAAATTCCTCGCACAGTCGGCACCGCGAAGAGCGAGTGGCGACTCTGGGCGGAGATCGCAAGCAAAGTCTCACCTGCTAATGCTCACTGCTTTTCGTGGGCAGACAATCAACACCTCAGAGCGGAGATTGCTGACATTGTTCCTGCGTATTCAGGAATTGAACATCTTTCAAAAACAGGTGATTCAGTGCAGTGGGGCGGTCGACATTTATGTGAGGGGGGAGTGTTTCCCACTACTGATGGCCGAGCGAAATTCACTACTCCGTCGGCACGCCCGGTTGATCTCCCAGAAGGCTCGTTTTTGGTGTCTACTCGACGCGGTAAGCAATTCAATTCAATTGTGCACGGTCAGCGCGACCCATTGACGGGAACGGGACGAGACGCGGTATTTATGAACGCTACTGATGCGCTCCGGCTCAATTTGGCTGACGGCGATGCGATAACCCTCGAATCAGCGACTGGTCATTTTGTCGGAAGAGTTCACCTTGCTGACATTGCTGAGCGGTCGCTGCAAGTGGTGTGGCCAGAGGGCAATGTGTTGATCGGGTCGAATTCCACCGATAGCGAGAGTGGAATACCCGATTACAACGCGGTAGTCACAGTTCGGCGGTAACAGGGCGACGTGAGTTCACCCGTGTCTAGGCAGGCTGGGCCGCTGATTGCAGCCGCTGAATGAGGACAGACACCCCCGGGTGCTGTGGTGCACCATCTCGCTGACAGATGACAAGGTCTCGAGTGACAATGGGTTCGCCAATTTCAATGTCGAGATTTTCAGGCACTTGAGCGAGTGGTAGAACGCCCCATCCGAGGCCGAGGCTGACCATCTGCGCAAGAACGTCAGGCTGATGACTTTCGGCAACGACATGCGTCCGAGCGCCATGCTCTCGGAGACTGCGCTCAATCAGGGATCGGGTATGGGAGCCCTCGGGGAACAGAACCCACGGTCCCCATGCGCTTGGAATCCGTGACTTGACGTTCGGAGGTCGAACGACGACAAGATCCTCTTGCAAGAGTGGAGTCATTGAAACCGCAGGAGGAATCTCGGATGGACTAACACAGACGATGACGTCAAAATCAGCTCGACGAAGTCCGGCAAGTAATTCACTAGATGGGGCGACCGTAAGGTGCAGGCCTATCTCGGGGAAGTCCGCACGAAACATTCGCAGAACTTCGGGAAAGTGGAGGATGGCTCCAACATCGAGCATTCCAACTCGAATCGATCCCACTTTGAGGGTGTTTACCCGCTCAGCCCATTGAGCCAAATCATGCGACATTGATTGAACGGTGCGCGCGTGCTGCAGCACAGTGTTGGCGAGCTCAGTGAGGACTCGGCGGCGTCCCTGCCGATCAAAGAGTTGAACGCCGATGCGGCGTTCAAGATCAGCGAGGCCCTGGGAGAGTGCTGAAGCTGAGACGCCAAGAGATGCTGCCGCAGCAGACCAGGTTGGGTGGTCGGCGACGGCAACTAGGTATTCGAGTTGTCGAAGCGGTATGTCAAGAGGTTCGGCCACCCCTGCATTTTAGTTAAGAAACACTTAACAAAGCGATATTAAGCATCAATCCAACTTACGTTTAGGACTATGACTCAACACAACATCACTCCTGCAAGCGGCCGCCTCGGGGTGCTTCTCCCTGGAATGGGCGCAGTGGCATCAACCTTCATCGCCGGCGTAATGGCCGCGCGACGCGGCATCCACCCCCCAATTGGTTCAGTGAGCCAGATGGCAAATATCCGTCTCGGAAGTCGTGAAGAGGATCGCAACCCACTCATCCGTGACTTCGTTTCACTTGCTGAACTTGACGATTTGGTATTCGGTGGTTGGGACCCGATCTCCCCGAATGCGATGGAAGCGGCAAAGACAGCCGGTGTGCTCCAAGGAGCCGACCTCGAGGAAGTAGCGAAAGAACTCGAAGGCGTCGTTGCAATGGAAGCGGTCTTCGACGCAAAGTGGGTTTCGCGTCTCACCGGAGTTCGAGTGAAGGCGATCCCGAACAAGTGGGATCAAGCACTTGCCCTTATCGACGACATCAATCGCTTCCGTGAAGAAAATGACTGTGATCGACTCGTCATGGTGTGGTGTGGGTCAACCGAGGCATACCAAGAGCCAAGCGCCGTGCACGCCTCGGTTGCAGCATTTGAGCAGGGGTTGAAGGACAACGACCCGAATATTGCGCCAAGCCAGATTTATGCATATGCCGCTCTGCAGTGCGATGTTCCGTTTGCGAACGGCGCTCCAAACCTTACGACCGATCTTGACTGCATTGTGGAACTTTCGAAGCAGCGCAAGGTTCCGATTGCGGGCAAGGACTTCAAGACCGGTCAGACCTTGATGAAGACGATTCTTGCACCTGGTTTGAAAGCACGAATGCTCGGCCTGCGTGGTTGGTATTCGACCAATATTCTCGGCAACCGCGATGGTGAGGTACTCGACGCTCCAGAGAACTTCAAGACCAAAGAGATGTCAAAGCTTGGCGTGCTGGGCGGCATTCTTCAGCCCGAGGTGTACCCAGACCTGTACGGCAACATCGACCACGTCGTCCGCATCAACTACTACCCACCCCGTGGCGACAACAAAGAGGGCTGGGATGCAATCGACATCTTTGGTTGGCTCGGTTACGAGATGCAAATCAAAGTTGACTTCTTGTGTCGCGACTCGATTCTCGCTGCACCGATTGTTCTCGACCTCGCGCTCTTTATGGATCTCGCCCACCGCGCTGGCGAATCAGGGGTCCAGGAGTGGTTGAGCTTCTACTTCAAGGCTCCTCAAGCAGCGGGTGCCCGTGATGCAGAGCAAGACATTTTCATCCAGCAGACAAAGCTGAAGAACACCCTTCGGGAATGGATGGGCGAGAAGCCTGTCACCCACTCCGAAGCAGGGTGATCCAGAACAAACCCCTGCCTCGATACCAGCATGCTGTTGGTCTCGGAGTTGAGGGGGACCATCAGCGAGGCGATAGCTAATGGCGATTGTCCTTGCCGTGCTGTCAGCATTGCTGTACGGCTGGTCCGACTACATGGGTGGTCGCGCAACCCGTCATATGTCGGTGCTTCGCGTCACCCTGTACATCGAGCTATTGATGACGGTGTCGTACGTTGCGCTCGTCGTTCTTGACCCAGCCCCTTTTGTACTTCGTGACGCCATTTGGGGTGCGATCGCCGGCGTCGGTGGTGTCGGAGGAGTGGCAGCGTTCTACCTGGCGTTATCGATGGGTTCGATCAGCGTCGCTTCACCAGTTGCAGGGGTGCTCTCGGCCGTAGTTCCCGTCATCGTCGGGATCGCAATGGGTGAGCGGCCAAGCACGGTTGCGATGGTCGGTATCGCGTTCGCTGTGTCGTCAGTGGTTCTGGTGAGTGGAGCGTTGTCGTCGCGACGGGCAGAGGTCGCAATGCCGCGTACTCAGTTGCTCCTCGTTGTGGCTTCGGGTTGCTTGTTTGGGTGGTGGTACATCGCTCTTGATGTCGCAGGCGCGGATAGTGGTTGGTGGCCGTTATTGGCGTCGCGAACATTGACCTTGCCGGCGTTGATCGCAACTGCAGTCGTGCTGCGTCACCGGCTTCGTGCAGACAGCGTCACACCGATTGCTCGCCGTTGGACGGTCGGAGCGTGGATCACCATTCTCATTGCGAACCTTGCATATTTAGTTGCTGTTCGATCAGGGCTGCTGTCGATCGTGGCAGTGATCGCCTCGATGTATCCCGCAAGCACTATTGGACTTGCGATCTTTATCGACCGGGAGCAACTCTCAAGAACTCAATGGCTTGGGGTAGGCGTCGCAGGTTTTGCACTAGTCCTTGTGGGTATCGGCGCCTGAGTTTGCGTCAACGATGGCTTGAGATTCCTTCGCCGCCGCAGCAAAAATGCCCTTCGCCATCAGGGATGGTTCTGACTTCCTGCGTTGCAGATACACCGCAGCGCGTCGAGCGTGGATGTCGGGATTCTCCGGCGCTGCCCACCCGGCGATGTCAGCTAGGTGGCAAGCGATCCGCAAGTCGTTGGAAACGGCTGCGCGCTCGGCCTCGTCGAGCAACGCCTCGGGGCCACCTGCCATACGAGATATGACTTCAGCAAGTTGTGCGTCAGGGGCTGGCTTGAGCCGACTCGGGGCTTTATCCCACCAGCCGCCGTACATGCGCCAAATATTTCGCACCACAAACTCCGGTTCGTCGTACAACGGGCGGAGATATGGCAGGGCAAGGGTGTCACTTGGAAGCGATACCGAATGAATAATTTCGTCGAGGGTTGCCCCTTCGTTCATCAGGTTGACCACCGTTGAAACGAGGTATTCGAGTGCTGATGCAATGTCGTTGAGAACTCGTTGGATTCGCTCGGCGCCGGTGATGGGAAGACCGTGAGCCGGGACGATGAGATCGGGTTGCATCGCTCCCATCGCTCGAAGGGCAGCGGCCCATTCGCCGGGGTAGCGCTGCACCTTCTGCGGGTTGCCGGCATTAGGGAAGTTCCAGATGAGAAAGTCGCCCGCCATGATGGTTTTTGTCTCAGGAAGCCAGAACCAGAGGTGATCGTCGGTCTCTCCTCGCGCATGATGTGCTTCGATCACCGCATTGCCGACACTCAACGAGTGGTGGTCTTCAACTTCGATGGTTGGGCGAAGCGTGCCATGGGGCAGAAAACTTCGCCAAGGTCGATCTGATTCGGCCGGCGCAAAGTCACCTGCAGGGTCGTCATCGGTGATGAGGCCGAGATTGAGGTCAGAACGAATACCGCCAAACTGTCGAAGATTGATGTCGCGGTTCCAGTCGTTGGTCTGTTCGTAACGGTCGAACCGGTTGGCGACATTGGTGTGGCCGACAACAACTGGCGAGTCCCAACGTGCAGCAAACTCTCGGCTTCCGCCAACGTGATCGATGTGTCCGTGGGTGTACATGAGATGGGTGACCGGCTGACTTCTCCAACGGGAAATTTGCTCAACGACTTCCCGACCGGTGTTCCCCGCTGACGTGTCGAAAGCAACCAGGCCATCGCCGGTGTCAAGTACCACCGAGTGGCTAAAACTTTCGACAATCGCAAGGTCATCGCGTAACTCCGATAACTCCTGGGTCACTCGGTTGACCGGGGTGTCGGCAACACCGCTATCGATCACTCGTGAGGACAGGTCAAGTAGGTCGGCCATGAAATGACACTAGACCTTCAAGGGAATTCAGATAGCCACTGCACCAAAAGCCGGTCGTGAAGCGTCGGCAGGTGACGATTTCTACCAATCTGCTCGACTAAGGCGCATCGGTGACATCGGCTGGGTCGTTCGTGTACTTGGATGATCGACAACAATGGAAGCATGGCACCGGCAGCCATCTCGACTTACGACATTTCATCGACCAACACTGAACTCGCCCGACAAGCGGGTTACGTGGATGCTCAATGGTCGCTCCCGAAGCTGGATACAGCAGAGTTACGTCGGTTGCAGCGGCGTTCGGATATCCATGCGACTCTCAGCACGTCGCTGTGGCTTGGGCTAACTGTGATGGCGGGAATTGCTGTCGTCCTCACCGCTTGGTCATGGTGGTCAATTCCATCCGTGGCTGTCTATTCCGCTTTATACGGGGGTGCAAGTGATTCGCGGTGGCATGAGATGGGCCACGGGACAGCGTTTCGGTCGCGCCGGGCCAATGACGCCACGTACTACCTGGCCTGCTTCATGCTGTTTCGCGGACCGACCGTCTGGCGGTGGTCGCACTACCGGCATCACACTGACACGATCATCAAGGGTCATGATGCTGAGATCGCATTTCAACGTCCCCCGAGCATCGCTCGCACGTTGTGGCGTTTTACCCATCTCCAAGGAGGTGTCGAGCTGCTACTGCGGCTCGTTCGTCATGCTGCAGGGCGGCTCGACGATGAAGCCAAAGAATTGGTGCCAACGCATGACCGGCGCCGTGTAGTTCTTGAATCACGAATCATGATCGGGGTCGTGTTACTGGCGGTGATTGCAGCCGTCGTACTACGTACTGTCGTTCCGATTGTTCTCATCGGCGGCTCGACATTTTTGGGCGGATGGCTTGTTGTGTTCTTTGGAATTACCCAGCACGCAGGGCTTCAAGAGAATGTGCTTGATCATCGACTCAATACCCGTACGGTGATGATGAACCCAGTTTTCCGTTTTTTATATCTCAACATGAATTTTCACGTTGAGCACCACATGTTTCCGAGCGTTCCGTATTACTCGCTCCCTTCATTGCATCACGAGATCGGCAACCAACTCGCACCCGCACTTCCATCAACTTGGGCGGCGTATCGACAAATCTTTGGGACGTTTCGCCGTCAACAGGCCGACCCGAATTATGAAATCCCAATAGAACTTCCTGAAATTCAAGGAGATGCTCGGCCGGTTGAGATTGGTGCTGAAAGTTGGATGCGTGGACCTTCAGGAGAAGTCATTCTCGGACTAGAGACAGCATTCACCCCTGGCGAGATTCGCAGAGTCGATGTCGGGCGACAAAGTATTGTCGTTGGCAGAACCGAAAGTGGCTCGTTATTCGCCTGCGACGGGTGGTGCACACACGCGAAAGTTCACCTCGGCGAAGGTGCTGTGATCGGTGACGAAATTGAGTGCCCGAAGCACAATGCTCGTTTCGACTGTCGCACCGGAGAAGCAACTCGAAAGCCAGCCAAAGATGGGCTCACGACCTACCCCGTCACGGTGTCCAACGGCCGAGTGTCAGTTCATCTTGCAGGCGTCGATTCAGTAGGGCCCTGACTTGCTTCCTCGGCTCTCAGGGTTGTCGACTCGCGCCAGTTGCAATTCGGCAGCGAGTGCGCCTCGAAGCGTTGGAAGGTCGGTCGACACTGTGATCATTTTGAAGCCCTGTTGGCGGCGAAGATCGGTCAGATCTGCGGTTGCATGAATTCCTGGAACAACGTTATGTCGGACACATGCGTCAACGATCGTTGCAAGTGCTTCATCAAAGATTGCGGTGCCGTCGTTGCCTGTGGGTCCGAGTCCAAGGCTGATAGCGAGATCAGCAGGGCCAACATACGCTGCATCGACCCCTTCCACGCTGAGAATGTCATCGACATTCGCTAATGCTTCAGCAGTCTCAATCATCGGGATCACAGCGATGTTGTTGTCGGCCCATGTTCGGTAGTCGTCGTGGCGAGCAGCTGCGAGTGCCGGCCCCCAACTGCGACTTCCACCTGGGGCATATCGAACGGCACGAACGACGGCCTCGGCCTCATCTGACGTGTTCACCATTGGGACGATGACACCGTGGCAACCAGCATCGAGCATTTTTCCAATGATGCCCGGCTCATTCCAAGGCACTCGGGCGATCGGCACGCTTCCCCCAAGTTCGATTGCCTGAATCATCGGGACTGCGGCGTCATAACCGATGGCTCCGTGTTGAGCGTCGACGCAGACGTAGTCGAAGCCCGCTCGGGCACACGACTCAGCCGAAACCGGTGAGGGAATGAATGTCCAAGCGCCGAGGGTTTCACCTCCGCGCTTCCAGATGGTTCGAAGTGTGTCTCGGTGTGACAACGTGTCGCTCCTTTATAACGAGTGGTGAAGTGAGGGTATTCGCGAAGATGCGCGCCGAAAGAGTTGGCTTCTCGTGGAATGAGATACTCAGGTAAAACGCGCCTGTTGCCCATCTGGTAGCGGAACAGCGAATGTGTTGAGTGTGAACGACACCAAGGTGTAGTAGCCCGCAAGTGCAACGATCTCAACCGCTGTTGATTCGCCGACAACGTTGGTAAGTTCCGAAAGCTGCGGGGCTGGAATGACACCCTGTTCGACGAGTGCCTGAACTGCAGCGAAAATGAGTGGGTGGTCGCTGTCGTCTGAAGCGCTACGCACGGCGTCGACAGAACCCGACTCAACCGCAGAGATCAGGGCCTCGTTCATTCCTGCATCTCGGGCGATTCCCGCATGCGCCCAAAATTCAAATTCACTTCTCCAGTGCGCTCCGACCGTGAGGATGACAAGTTCTCGTGTGATTGCGTCAAGGCTTGAGGTGAAGCGGAGATGTTCGCCTGCGGCTGCAAATGCCCTTCCAATCTCAGGAATTTGTAGCCATGCATTGAATGGTCCGGTGAGTGAGCCGTTCTGAACCATCCACGGCGCAGCGCCGCGTGGGCCTTTTGTGATGTCATTCCACAATTTGGCCTGCGCATCATTGAGGTCCTCCTCAACAAGCGCAGGGAGGTGTCCTACTCGTTTGTCGGCTGTCATGTTGTCACCGTACGTGAGACATTGGCTGTGAGGTGCCTCGGAACGATGCTGTCTCGTCGACTCGGTGCTGGCCTAGTTGTTCCCGCCTCCACATTGGCGCACGGGATGGTGAAGAATCGTCACATGAGTAATTGGACGACTATTCGTTACGACATGCCAGTTGATCGCGTGGCACGCATCACACTCGCTCGGCCTGAGAAGGCCAACGCCCAGGACTACACGATGCTGAGTGAACTCAACGAAGCATTTGACCGAGCAGCACATGACGCTGACGTTCGTGTCATCGTCCTCGCAGCAGATGGCAAACATTTCTCTTCTGGCCATGACCTTGCAGCAGGAACGTCAATGAACGACATCGATGCCATCGGCACGTGGTGTCACTTTGATGCTCCAGGGGCGGAGGGATACATGGCGACAGAGGCCGAGATGTACATCGGGCTTTGTTGGCGGTGGCGAAACTTGCCCAAACCGACCATTGCCCAGGTCCAAGGCAAGGTGATCGCTGGTGGGCTGATGCTCGTGTGGCCAATGGATCTCATCGTGTGCTCTGAAGACGCAACATTTTCTGACCCAGTGGTGGCGTTCGGGGTGAACGGCCATGAATACTTCACCCATCCATTTGAGGTTGGAGCTCGACTTGCGAAAGACATGCTCTTCACTGGGCGAGCAATCACTGCTGAAGAAGCTCATCGTGCGGGAATGGTGTCTCGGGTGGTTCCACTCGACGAACTCGAACAGTCGACATTGGAACTTGCTTCGCACATTGCGAAACGACCAATGTTCGGCCTCAACCTTGCCAAACAGAGCGTGAATCACACCTTGGATGCAATGGGGATGTATACGGCGATTCAGTCAGCCTTTGGATTGCACCATGTCGGGCATAACCACAATTTCCGCTTGCACGACATGCTGGTTGACCCGGCCGGAATTGACGTCATTCGTTCAGAGGCCTGAGGTGCGCTGCAGTCTCGGCTTCGACAGTTTCTAACGGTTGGCCCAAACTCCGGGCCGAGAGAACATTGATCGGTGCCATCGACGGGGGGTGACCGCAATAGCGCGTGGTTCGTCCTCAAACATCCAGCGAGCAAAATTGCGACGACCCCACCGGCCACTTTTTGCCACGATCGTAAGAGCGGTTTCCGCACCTCGACTTGAAGCGAGCACCTTTCCGAGTCGAACCGACATTCGGTGGTCGGCGACGAGTTCACCTTTAACTGCTCGCTCGTAACTAGCGGCGATTGATGATGGAGCGCCTCCAGCGATGACGGCTTCTGCGGCAAGTCGGCCGGTGAGAAGCGCCTGACCAATTCCTTCACCGGTGAGGACATCTGTTGCAGCGGCTGCATCGCCCGTGAACAACACCGATCCCGATGAAAGTGGCATCTCTCCAACTCGGGCTGGAATTGGCCATGCTGTGTGCCTATCGACGAGCGAGAAGCTCTCCCCGAGGGCTTCTCTGACGTGAGGCCTTTCTAAAAGATCTCTCCAGATGTTGGCCATCTTCTTGCCAGACAGAATTTCGCCTCGCAACATTCCAAATCCGATATTCACATCGCCATTTCCGAGTGGGAACGACCATGCGTATCCCGGCAGTAAATCCTTCTCAAACCACACGATGAGTTCGTCTCGAGCAACGCCAGTAGCGCCTTGGCCGTATTGGCGAAACGCATGCCATTCGCCCCGGTAGTTGTCGGGGGTGAGACCCAATTCGCGTCGGACGGTGCTCCACATGCCGTCAGCAGCGATGACAGACGCCGGTGTGATGGTTCCTAGGCCTTCAAGATCGATTTCTGTCGTGTTGCCTGAGTGGCGTGCACCAGTGACCGAAACCCCTTGAAGTACCTGAGCACCCGCGTGTTCCGCATGTTCGAGAAGGCGAGCATCGAGGTCGATACGTCGTGCGACAGCGGCATAGGTACCGGTTGTGGGTAGTGGAACTTTGAACTCTCGTCCGGCCGGCGAACGCAGACGAGCACCATCGATGGGGGTGAATGAGTCCACGCGGTCGACTTCGAAATCGAGATGTTCCAGTTCACGCAATGCGAGAGTGGTGAGCCCATCGCCACAGCACTTATCGCGGGGAAAGGTGGATTTGTCAACAATGGTGACTGATTTGCCTGCTCGGGCAAGCTCGATTGCCGCTGCGGATCCAGCGGGACCTCCGCCAACGACAAGTACATCTATTTCGTCTGGTAGCCGAGGGGACACCTCCGAGAGGTTAGAGGCGATTGCGTGAGCACGCTGATTCCTTCTCGAAACATGCACCTCAGGGACCTCCGCCTTCCGTCACATCGGGTCGCGGGTTCTAATCTGGCCGAGTGTGAAAGTGAACGAGCAGCAGGCTCGTCGATCATTGGGAGGAAACATGGCGCGGCTTTGTGAAGGGCGAGTGGCGATTGTGACAGGTGCCGGTCGAGGGATTGGGCGAGAGCACGCACTCAGCCTTGCTCGTCAAGGTGCAAAGGTGGTCGTGAACGACCTTGGTGGAGCGGTCGATGGCACCGGAGGAGAACTGACGCCGGCACAATCTGTGGTCGATGAGATCATTGCGATGGGCGGAGAAGCCGTCGTCAACGGTGACAATGTGGCCGATTTCGACGGTGCAGGGCGGATGATTGCGCAAGCGATCGACACGTTTGGCGATTTGCATGCCGTGATCAACAACGCAGGCATCCTTCGCGATCGAATGCTTGTCAATATGACCGAAGAAGAGTGGGATGCCGTGATCAACGTGCATCTCAAAGGAACGTTTGCCCCCGCAAAGCATGCTTGCGGCTATTGGCGAGATCGTTCGAAGGCAGGCGAGGCTGTGAGCGGACGAATTATCAATACATCGTCGGTCTCTGGAATTTATGGGAACCCAGGTCAAACAAATTACGGGGCAGCAAAGGCGGGTATTGCGGCATTTACAGTGATCTCGGCCTTAGAGATGGCTCGTTACGGGGTCACCGTGAACGCGGTTGCGCCTGTTGCGCTCACCAGAATGACTGAGGGTCTCAGTCCGGCACCAGAAACTCCAGAAGAGGCTGATTTGCGATCCCCTCGCTGGATCGCTCCTATTGCCACCTGGTTGGCCTCAGAAGAATCGGGTGGAGTCACCGGGCGAGTGTTTGAGGCTTCAGGAGAATTCTTGGCGGTCGCTGAGGGCTGGGTTCGTGGACCATCGGTTTCGCCGATCGATGACCCTGAAGCGCTTGGTCCAGTCGTCGAAACATTGCTGTCAACCGCTCGCAAAAATTCAGGTATGAATGGTGTTGCTGGCGGACCGCCACAACCTCAGGAAGGGAACTGACATGGCACTTGATCCATCCGCAGTTGGAGCAAAGGGTGATCCTGTAGAGATCACTTGGGACTCCAAAGATTGCCTCCTCTACGCCGTCGGTATCGGTGCCGGCGCAGACGAATTGGCGTTCACCACCGAGAACACCGCCGACGTTGTTCAACAGGTGTTTCCCACATTTCCGGTCGTGCTGGGTTGGGGTAAAGGCTCACCAATGAAGGCTGTCGGCGAGTTCGATCCGGCACTGCTCGTTCACGGTCAGCAAGCGGTGACACCAGCACGGGCGCTTCCAACCTCTGGTTCTGCCACGATGCAAAGCGAAATTGTTGCGATGTACGACAAGGGCAAAGCGGCCGTCGTCGTGTCGGAAACAACGCTGACTGATGCCAGTGGGGTGTTGTGCACACTTCGATCATCGGCGTTCATTCGTGGTGCGGGCGGTTGGGGTGGAGACCGTGGCCCTTCAGGGCCGGTCAATGAACCACCTCAACGTGACCCTGATCATGTCGTGAGTTATACAACTGCACCCGATCAGGCATTCGTGTATCGACTATCAGGTGACCGCAATCCGCTTCATACCGATCCTTCATTTGCCGCACGCGGGGGGTTCCCAACACCGATTCTGCACGGTCTGTGCTCGTACGGTTTCACAGGGCGCGGCCTGCTCCATACATTGTGCGGCTCCGATCCGTCACGGTTTAACCACATTGAGGCGCGCTTTGCTTCACCGGTGATTCCAGGTGACACGTTGGATATTCGGGTATGGGATAACGGCGATGGTTCGGCGATGTTCACGACATCGGTTGGAGAACGCACGGTGATTGACCAAGGTCTCGTCCGGTTTAGCTGAGGTGACCTGATGTCAATTGACCCTCGTTCGATGTACCGAACGTTCCGTTCTGTTGTTCGGTTCAAGCCGATCGAACTTGATCCGGTGGAGCGCCGTCTTTCGGGCTGTGCCGATATTGAAGACTTGCGCCGAATTGCCCGGCGCCGGCTCCCTCGAGGTGTCTTTGACTACATCGACGGCGCAGCGGAAGATGAGCGCACCCTCGAACGTAACTCCTCGGCGTTTGGCAGGCTCGGCCTTCGACCAAACGTTCTGCGAGATGTCAGCAATATCGATACTTCGGTTGAGTTTCTGGGGAGCACCTTGCCGCTGCCGCTGATGTTGTCGCCGACGGGATACACACGCATTACGCACTCCCAAGGTGAGCTTGCGGTTGTGCGTGCGGCGCAGAGGGCAGGAATTCCGTATTCGTTGTCGACAATGGCGACACGTTCGATCGAAGAAGTCGCTGCCGCAGGACCAAACGTCGATCGCTGGTTCCAGGTCTACACGTGGCGTGACCGCGGTCTCGTGGCTGAACTCGTTGGTCGCGCCAAAGCCGCCGGGTACACCGGGCTGTGGCTTACCGTCGACACCGCTGTTCTTGGCCGACGCGAACGTGACGTGCGTCGCGGATACACGATTCCTCCAAAAATTGGTCCAGGGACCATCGTTGACGGAATACTTCACCCAGGTTGGACACTTGATTTCATCACCAACCCTCCGATCATGTTCGCGAATGTCGTGGGACACGATGGTCACGATGAGGACGGAACTGACCCGATTTCGCTCGCTGAGCATGTGATGACCAGTTTCGATCAGGCCCTGTCATGGGACGACGTGCAATGGCTGCGTTCCATCTGGGACGGCCCGATTATTTTGAAAGGCATTCAGCGCGTTGACGATGCTCAACGAGCAGTGGATGCCGGCGTCGAGGGGATTGCGCTATCAAACCATGGTGGGCGCCAACTTGATGACGCTCCAACGCCGGTGGAACTCATTGAGCCGGTCGCCCAAGCAGTCGGCGGTCAAGTCAAAATCATTTGCGACGGTGGCATTCGCAGAGGATCTGACATTGTGAAAGCTATTGCATTGGGCGCTGACCTTTGTTCAATCGGACGGGCATACCTGTACGGCATGGGCGCCGCAGGGGAGCGCGGTGTCGACCATGTCATCAACTTCTTGGATGAGGGTGTTCGGCGGACGATGGCGCTGTCGGGTCGACGTTCGATCAGCGAGATCGATCGTGATCTCGTTGAGTGGCGAGTGTGAAATGATGCGGGAATGACGCTCGATAATTCCGCAGCAAGTTTCCTACAAATGCTGGTTGACGCCGGTCGTCCACCGCTTCATGAATCCGTTCCGGTTGATGCCCGCGCTGGGTATGACGCAATGGCTCCTTTTGGTGGTGAAGGTGCTGATGTCGAATCTGTCAGCGAGTTGACCATCGATGGGGTGCCCTGTCACGTCATACGTCCAAACAATGTTGCGAAGCCTCCCGTGCTGGTGTGGTTTCATGGCGGAGGGTGGGTGATTGGCTCATCCGAGGGTTCATTGGCGGTGTGCAAAGATTTGGCAGCTTCGGCAGGGTGCGCTGTTATCTCAGTCGATTATCGACTTGCTCCCGAACATCCTGCTCCCGCTGCGCTCATGGATTGTGTTGCGGTGACAAGGTGGGTGGTTGAACACGGACGTGAGATCGGCCTCGACCATTCGCGTGTCGCGGTCGGAGGTGACTCTGCGGGAGGCAATCTTGCGGCCCTGGTAGCGCTTGAACTCGGTGATGTGCTTTGTCATCAGGCGCTCGTGTATCCGGTTGTTGATCTCACGTTGTCACACCCATCGATTGACGAAAATGCCGAGGGATATCTGCTGACGAAGGCTGGAATGCAGTGGTTTGTCGGTCACTACTTAAGTGGAACCGGAATTTCAGCAGGCGATGAATCAGTTTCGCCCCTAGCAGTTGCTCCAGAGCGGATGCGCAAGGCTGCCAGCGCTTCGGTTCTTAACGCCGGATTCGACCCATTGCGTGACGAGGGTGCCGCATACGCCGCCGCTCTTGCGAAGGCGGGTGTCAGTTGCGAACTTCGGACCTTCCCGGGTCAGATTCATGGATTCTTTTCGCTGCGGGTGTTGATTCCTGAAGCTGGTGATGCCATCGAGTGGGTGGCTCAACGACTTAGTGGCGCCTTTGGATAACCGCAGCTATTGGCGCTCCTCAAGGTCACACTGACTTGACTAGCGCTGAGAGATGAGCGGTCACCTCTCCGATCTGAATATCCGATCGATCGCCGGTGATTCGGTCTTTCACTTCGACAAGACCATCGGTGATTCCTCGGCCAACAATCACGATTGTGGGAATGCCGATCAGTTCTGCGTCTTTGAATCTCACACCAGGCGAGACTCCTTCTCGGTCATCGAACAGCACATCGATGCCAGCGGCTTCAAGCTCGGCAGCAAGGGTCTCGGCTGCCGGACGTTGGGGGCCATCGTCTTTGCCGGCCACAACAAGGTGGACGTCGGCAGGTGAAACGGCGCGCGGCCAACACAATCCGTATTCATCATGATGGGATTCAGCGATAGCGGCAACAGCACGCGACACCCCGATTCCGTACGAACCCATCGTGACGGTGATCTGCTGCCCCTCGGCATCGAGCACCTTAAGGTCGAGCGCCTCTGCGTATTTACGTCCTAGTTGGAAGATGTGGCCGATTTCGATGCCACGAGCAATCGTCATTGCTGCTCCACAGTTTGAACATGGATCACCCTCAAGAACTTCTGCTGCCTCAATTGTTCCGTCAGGAGTGAAGTCGCGGCCGCAGACAAGGTTGATCACGTGATGCCCAGGTGAATTCGCTCCGGTAACCCACGCGGTTCCGGTGACGACTCGAGGATCGACGAGGTAACGAATTCCAGATGGTGAACTCTCGCCGAGTGCCTCAGGCCCGATGTAGCCCTTGACGAGGGTTGGGTGTGACGCGAAGTCGGCCTCGGTGAATGGCGTGGGCTCTGCGGGGGCAACTTGTGCTTCGACGCGCTTGAGGTCCACTTCTCGATTGCCAGGAATTCCAATCGCAAGCGGCTCAATACGACCATCAGGATGAACAAGGTTGAGGAGAACATTTTTCAGGGTGTCCTCGCTTGCCCACTGACCGTCTGCTCGCCGGGTGCTAACTGATGTATTCAAATGCGACACGAGGGTGTCAATGGTGGGCGTGTCGGGCGTGTCAACAACAAGGGCATCAGGGTGTGCCTCGTCTGATGGTGTTGGCGTCGCCACGTTCACGGCTTCAGTATTCGCGGCATAGCCACAGGAGGTGCATTGAACAAATGTGTCTTCGCCGACATCGATCGGAGCAAGGAATTCCTCTGATGCTGAGCCACCCATCGCTCCAGACATTGCTGACACGATCACGTAGGGAAGTTCGAGCCTGTCGAAGGTTGAGATGTACGCCTCTCGATGTTTGTTGTACGAATTCTGGAGGCCCTCGTCATCAACATCAAATGAATACGAGTCCTTCATCACGAATTCTCGACCTCGCAGAAGACCAGCTCTTGGACGTGCCTCATCTCGATATTTCGTTTGGATCTGATAGATCGAAAGCGGAAGGTCTCGGTAGGAAGAAAAGAGGTCGCGAACGATGAGCGTGAACATTTCTTCGTGGGTAGGGGCGAGAAGAAAATCGTTGTCCCGCCGGTCCTTCAAACGGAACAGGTTCGGTCCGTATTCAGTCCATCGTCCAGTCGCTTCATAGGGTTCGCGCGGGAGCAATGCGGGAAAGTGAACTTCTTGAAACCCTGCTTTGTTCATCTCGTCCCGAATGATCTCTTCGACCTTGCGGTAGGTAATCCATCCGAGAGGCAACCAGGTGAATCCGCCTGGAGCAGCACGGCGGATATAACCAGCCCGAACGAGAAGTCGATGTGAGGGCACCTCGGCATCTGACGGGTCATCTCGCAGAGTTCGCAGGAAGAGTTTTGACATCCGAAGCACGTCCGCACACTACCGTGCCTCTCTCGATGCACCTAGTGACCTGACCGGTCCTGCCCTTCCCGATTCACAACTCTTCAGGTATGCTTGCGGTGCTATTTCGAAACGAATAACGCTATGTGCGTGTCCGACCGAAAGGCGTGGGGTTCACCCCACGCCTTGTTTGTTGGATGGGCTCAGGTTGAAACAACGAGAAGGAGGACCGAATGACATCTGCGACGATTGATCGAGTTCGGGCGCTCGTTGAACCGGTGGTAGTCGACCTCGGACTCGAAATTTACGACCTGGAGCAGCGTGGCGGAACTCTCAGAGTGACCATCGATACACCTGCTGGCTCCGACTCAGGAGTGAGTCTTGACACCATTGCAGTCGTGACGCGTCTTCTCTCACGCGAACTTGACCACGAAGACCCAATTCCTGGCAAGTACACCCTTGAGGTGACGAGTCCCGGTGTTGAGCGTGCGCTGCGAACCCCTCACCACTTCACTCGAGAAGTTGGAAAGCGCATCACCGTTCGACTTTCTGACCCATCGGTTGAACAGCGTCGATTCGAAGGCCTTCTGTCATCGTGCGATGGTCAGTCGATTGTGCTCGACACAGATTCTGGTGCATTGACAATCGCTATTTCTGCAATCGATAAAGCAAAAACAATCTTCGAATGGGGCCCAGCACCTAAGCCTAGTGGTCCTCGATCCAAGAAGTCCCGGCCATCGGGATTATCAACACCCAATCTCGCAGAGTCACACGACAGCGGGACAGACGCGGAGGAACAACCGTGAGTAATCTCGACATGAGCGAAGCCATCAAGATGCTTGCCCAAGAAAAGGGCTTATCTGTTGACGCACTGCTACAGGTGTTAGTGGAGGCGCTTGCGAGCGCGTACAAGCGTCGCCCAGATGCAGCCGATGAGGTTCAGGTTGGGGTCGACCCAGAGACGATGGAGTTCACCTTCACTGCCTACGACCTTGATGAAAATGGCGAGTGGGTGAACCCTCGTGATGACACACCGAACAAGACTGAAATGGGACGAATTGCGGCACAGACTGTTCGTCAGGTCATGTCACAGCGCATTCGTGAGGTTGAACGCGATCGCAAGTTCGAAGAATACGCAAACCGTGAAGGCGATCTGGTTTCAGGAATCATTGAGCGCACAGAGTCTCGTTACGCCTTGCTTGACCTTGGTCGGGTCGAGGCACTGATGCCCCAGGCTGAACAGGTTCCATACGAGCGGCCCAATCGTGGTGACCGTTCAAAGGCGTACATCGTCGAAGTTCGCAAGACAGCGAAGGGTCCGCAGATTGTTGTTTCGCGAACCCATCCAGGAATGATCAAGCGCCTATTTGAGCTTGAGGTTCCAGAGATTGCAGATGGGGTTGTTGAACTGCGTGCGTGTGCGCGTGAACCGGGACACCGCACCAAGATTGCAGTGTGGTCCAATGACCACAACGTCGATCCGGTCGGTGCCTGTGTTGGAGCGAGAGGCGCGCGGGTTCGCATGGTTGTGAACGAACTCCGTGGCGAGAAAATTGACATCGTTCCGTTCAGCGACGATCTTGCAGATTTCGTTGCAAAGGCGTTGTCGCCGGCAAAGGTCACGCAGGTCGTGATCTCTGAGGACCGGACCCAGGCCGATGTGATTGTTCCGGACCACCAACTTTCGCTGGCAATCGGACGAGAGGGCCAAAACGCTCGCCTGGCAGCCCGCCTCACTGGGGTTCGCATTGATATCCGCTCCGAAACTCAGGAGGCCGACGGCGAGACCTCGGGTGGATACGCGGCAGAACTTGGAAACGTTGAGTATGCAGAGGGCGAGTGGGTCGAGAACCCCGACTCTGGCGAGATGGAGTGGCATGCCGCCGATGGCAGCGTGATGAGCCAGGCCGAATGGACAGCGCAGACATCGGGCACTGTCGCCCCCGAGGGTGAGGGCGACGAAACAGCAGATGCTGTTGATGAACATGCTGTAGAAGCGAGCGATGAGGTCGAAGTGGACGAATCAAGCGCAGATGCCGAAGGTGGTGAGGACATCGACTGATCAAAGGGTGCGAACCTGTGTCGGGTGTCGTCAGCAGCGAGAGCAACAGCAGTTACTCCGGTGCGTGTACGGCGCTTCGGGAGCATGTGTTGACCGACATGGAGCTGGCCGCGGAGCTTGGTTGTGTGGAGTTGAATGTGCTCAACAGGCAATTCGAACGAATGCCTTTGCAAAGGCATGGCGGACCAGCGTGACAGCATCCGAATTAGAAGAATTGATCCGATCGATCGAGAGTGCCACCGCCGGACAGGTGTGACGGCGGGATTTGTTTGAGAGACTGAGAAACGACTGAGGGATAGAGGAATCAAGTGGCGAAAAACCTAAGAGTGCACGAGCTAGCGAAAGAACTGGGCATGACAAATGCCGAGACAGTCGAGCTGTGCCACAGCCTGGGCGTGCCGATTAAGGGTCAGTCGTCGTCGTTAAATGAGGCATATGCCGACATGGTGCGGCGCAAGGCAGAACGCGAGGGACTCACTCGTGATGAGCAGCCTCAGGAGGCTGCGGCCGAGTCAGGAGGGTCGAAGGCGAAGAAGGCCGGCTCGAACATTCGTATTCACGCGCTCGCCAAAGAACTGCAAATGTCGAATCCAGATCTCGTTGACTTCTGTAAGTCGCTCGATCTAGCCGTAAAGGGCCACTCCTCAACCTTGAGTGAAGAGGACGCTGCGATGGTCCGAGACAAAGCCTCTCAGGCCGGCCTCGTGGGATCAACCTCGCCAGCACCAGATCCTGAGCCAATTTCAGACGAGCCCGCTGCTGAGCCGCAACCAGAAGCAGAAGTGGCGGAGGAGCCTGTACCGGCACCGGAGCCCGATCAAGAACCTGAGGTGATCGAGCCTCAGGCAGAAACTTCGGAAAATGATGCGGATCCTCAGCCGGAGGCCGCTGCACCTGAGCCTCCAGCAGACCCATCACCTCGCGTCATTTCAAGCGCGGGCCCGGGCAGTTCTAGTGATCGTGTTGTTTCAAGTCCAGGACCGGGATCTGCGAGGACACCGGCGCAACCGACCGGCGATCGTCCGTCACAGTCTCCTCCTGACCGACCAACCCCGCCGGCAGCTCCAAGTGGCAGGCCGATTCCTCCTCCTCCTCCGGGTCGTCCATTTTCGGCGACCGGTAAGCCAATTCCTCCTCCTCCTGGCCAGGCGAATGCTCCTGGGCGTCCCGCTCCAGGTGGCCGCCCCGGCCGCCCAGCACCGGGTGGTCGCCCAGGCGGCTTCGGTGGGCCTCGCCCCGGTGGTGGTCCTGGTGGTCCCGGCGGTCCTGGTGGTCCCGGCGGTCCTGGTGGCGGTCCCGGTGGTCGCCCAGGTCCTGGCGGTAGGCCAAGTGGCCAGCGTCGACCACCTCGGCGATCAAAGCGCCGTCGTCGTCGCGACCAAGACGAGTTGCAACCGCAGCATCTCCAGCTCACCGATCGTTCCGCCCCAGTTCCTGAAGGAACGATCGTCATCGAGCGCGGGGTGTCGGCTCAGGAGTTCGCTCCAAAGCTGAATCGCACCGCCGCTGACGTTGTGAAGTTCCTCCTCAACAACGGTGAAATGGTCACCGCAACGCAGGCGCTCTCCGATGAGCACATGGAACTCTTTGCTCTTGATGTGTCGGCTGAATTGCTCCTCGTTGATCCTGGTCAACAACAAGAAATTGAACTTCAAGCGTTGTTCGATGACAGTGATGACGATGACGAAGAGGCTCAGCGGTCACGTCCACCAGTAATTACTGTGATGGGTCACGTTGACCACGGTAAGACGACGGTTCTCGACCGGATCCGCTCAGCCAATGTTGTCGATGGTGAAGCGGGTGGAATTACCCAGCACATCGGCGCGTATCAGGTTGAGCGCAATGGTCACGTCATTACATTCATTGACACCCCTGGACACGCAGCCTTCACCAGCATGCGTGCTCGTGGCGCGCAGGCGACGGACATCGTTGTGCTCGTCGTGGCAGCTGACGATGGGGTGATGCCGCAGACGATCGAAGCAATCAGTCATGCCCGCGCTGCCGATGTGCCCATCATTGTCGCAGTCAACAAGATTGATAAAGACAACGCCGACCCCCAGAGAGTGTTAACTCAACTTGCTGAGCACGAGCTTGTTCCTGAGGCCTGGGGTGGCGACACGATTGTCGTCGAGATGTCTGCCCTTCAAGATCTCGGTGTTGATGACCTGCTCGATCAGTTGCTGGTCGTTGCCGAACTTGAAGAATTGACTGCTAATCCAACTGGTCGAGCGAAGGGCATTGTTCTTGAGGCCAACCTTGACAAGGGGCGCGGCCCGGTTGCCACTGTGCTCGTCGACAAAGGCGAACTGAAAGTTGGTGACCCAATTGTCGCTGGAGCTTCGTGGGGACGTGTTCGTGCGATGATTAACGATCGTGGCGAGCAGGTGAAGGTCGCAGGTCCGTCGTCACCGGTCGAGGTTCTCGGTTTGTCATCAGTTCCGGCAGCAGGAGACGAGTTTCGGGCTGCACCAGATGAGCGAATCGCTCGTATGGTCGGCGAAGCCCGAACACATCACCGCAAGATCCGCGATCAGCGATCTGATGCGCGAGTCAAGACCGGCACGAAACTCGAAGACATCTTTACCCAGATTCAGAGCGGTGAGTCGGCAATTCTTAACATCGTCCTGAAAGCCGATGTGCAAGGTTCGCTCGAAGCCGTTACCGACAGTTTGCGGAAACTGGGCCGTGATGAAGTGGACCTGGTTTTTGTGCATCGTGCGGTCGGTGCGATCTCAGAGAACGACATCACTCTTGCTGCAACGACAAATGCAACCATCCTCGGATTCAACGTTCGTCCTGATCGCAAGGGACGTGAGTTGGCCGAACAGCAGGATGTCGAGATTCGTACCTACGAAATCATCTACAAACTGCTCGAAGACATTGAGCAAGCGATGGTTGGAATGCTTGCGCCTGAGTACGAAGAGGTCGTCACCGGCGATGCGGAAGTTCGCGAGATCTTCCGAGTTCCAAAACTTGGCGCAATCGCCGGTTGCTACGTTCAGAACGGCACAATCACTCGTGGTTCCAAGGTGCGCTTCCTTCGCGACGGAACCATCATCTGGAAGGGCGAGATTACTTCTCTCCGGCGCTTCAAAGATGATGTTCGTGAGGTGCGCGAAGGTTTCGAATGCGGTATCGGCTTGAGCGACTTCCAAGATTTGAAACCGGGCGATGTCATCGAAACATTCGATGAGCGTGAAATTGCACGAACGCTGAGTTGATCTATGGGCTCTCGTGGTGGACGTCGTTCGCCCCGCGCATCGAGCGGGGCGCATCGCTACCCTCGTTCCGCGCGTGTCGGTGAAACCCTGAGAGAAATCATCGCCGAAGAGTTGGTTCGAATAGCTGACGAGCGGCTCGAGTTTGTCACGGTGACTCGAATCGATGTTGACGACGAACTCAACCGGGCGCACGTCTATTACGACTCGTTGTCTGGTCCGGAGGCTGATGAGGAGATCGTGGAGGCACTCGGGGAGTATCGAATACGCATTCAGTCATCAATCGGGCGACAGATTCATGCGAAGAAAACACCGATCCTTCATTTCGCACCTGATGACGTGATTCGGGCTGCGGAACGAATCGACGAAATTCTCCGGGCTGACCCTCGGTCTGCCATTTCGGACGCAGGGGAGTAGATGGCTCGCCGTCGACCTCCGACTGTTCACGGGGTTTGCATTGTCGACAAGCCAGCGGGAATCACAAGCCATGACGTGATCGGCCAGTTACGTAAGCGGTTTTCCGAGCGGCAAATTGGCCACGCCGGGACCCTTGACCCTGACGCAACCGGAGTACTGGTCATCGCCGTAGGCATGGCAACTCGTCTGCTGCAATTTGCCACCGCTTCAACAAAGACCTACACCGGCGAAGTTGTTCTGGGAACTGAAACATCGTCCCTGGATGCGGCAGGAGAGGTAACTGCGACCCACGATATGTCGGCGGTGACACTGGAAGATGTTCAGCGCGTTGTCGAGGAACATTTGCTCGGTGAGATTGACCAAATTCCACCAATGGTGTCTGCGATAAAGGTCGATGGAAAACGATTACACGAACTTGCGCGCGAAGGAATTGAGATTGAACGTGAGCCGCGAAGGGTAACGATTTTTCGTTGTGATGTTCGAGAAACATCCGAGTCGCACGTGTTTGCGATTGAAGTTGACTGTTCCGCCGGCACCTATGTTCGAACGATTGCTGATGACATTGGGCATCTTCTAGGGGGAGGGGCGCACTTGCGATCTTTACGACGCGTCGCGTCAGGGCCATTCAATCTTGAGAGAGCAGCGCCGCCCGAGACATGTGAACTGTTGCCGGTTGAGGTGATCGTAGAGAGCCTTGACCGCGTCGATGTTGACGAAGAGACTGCACAAAAGGTTGCTGTCGGTGGGCTCCTTCCAATGTGGGGGGGCGAAGGACCGTGGGCTGTTCACACCGGTGGAACGCTCATTGCGGTCTATCAATCGTTCCGCAATGGCAATGCCAAGCCGTCGGTGGTGTTGCCAACGGCATCTCAGCGATAGGTTTCGGCAACGTGCTCGTCGTTCACTCGCTGCAGACACCCGTATTCCCGGGTGAGCGCTCCGTGGTCACTATTGGGGCCTATGACGGGTTGCACCGTGGCCACACCTCGGTGATCGCGTCTGTCATTGATCGCGCGAAGCAACTCGGCCACCGCAGTGTTGTCGTGACGTTCGATCGCCACCCTGCTTCGGTGGTTCGCCCCGAGTCGGCCCCGCTGTTGATCACGTCGCTTGATCAGCGTCTTGAACTCCTTGAGCGAACAGGGCTTGATGCAGTTGTTGTGCTGGAGTTTGATGAAACTGCGGCCGCAGAAGAAGCTGAGAATTTCGTGCGGCGTGTCTTTGTAGACGGGCTCTCGGCAATCGACATCGTTATCGGTGAAGATTTTCATTTCGGTAAAGGACGGCGGGGAAATGTTGAGTTGCTTGCAGCACTCGGATCGCAGCACGACTTCAATGTGACCCCCCTCGAACTTCGGCGATCTGAGTCGGTAGGTGTCATTAGTTCGACTGCGATTAGAACAGCGCTTCGGCGAGGAGACATTGTGGCGGCCAGTGAAATGCTCGGTCGAAATATGGTGATTCGTGGTCAAGTTGTTCATGGTGACGAACGGGGCCGAACAATTGGGTTTCCGACTGCCAATGTCGATGTTCCGGAGAGATTCATCATTCCAGCCGACGGTGTGTATGCGGCAAAATGTCTTACCCAGGCGGGAGATGAATTTGCGTGCGCCGTGAATATCGGTAAGCGGCCAACCTTTTATGGATCAGCAGATCGGTCACTGGTTGAATGTCATTTACTCGACTTTTCCGGAGATCTCTACGGTCAGGACCTTACTGTTGAGTTTGTAGAGCGTCTGCGTGATGAGCAGCGATTTGATGGACTCGAGGCGTTGACTACACAACTTCGTGCTGATGTTGATCGCACACGCCAACGCGTCAGGTTGTGACCTTTCATCAGTCCTCATAGCCTCTCGATGTCCGTTGGGGTTCCGACTCTCTCGGATGCGTCCCTGGGCGCGACCACCTCAACTACGAAAAGGTAGGCAAGAACATGGCAATTGAGCCAAAGGCAGACGTCATTGCACGTCACCGTCAGAGCGACAGCGATACCGGATCCCCAGAGGTCCAGATTGCACTGCTGTCATCACGAATTCAGCACCTGACGGATCACTTGAAGTCCCATCCAAAAGATCACCACTCCCGTCGTGGACTGTTGATGCTCGTCGGTCGTCGCCGTCGTATGCTCGACTACATCCGCGCAATTGACGTCGAGCGGTACCGCTCGATCGTTGCCGAACTCGGCCTCCGTCGCTGAGTTTTGGCTCAACGTTGGCGGTTGTTGCCGTCAGTTATTTTTGGTGAAAAACTCGCCCGCTCGATCGAATGTCGAGCGGGTGTTGTTTTTGCGGGATAGCCTTCCCTTGGGCGTCATCGTCCACATATCACTGAGTAGCTGATGTCGGTTACCGGTTGCTGAGATCGTGTCAAACGTGTGAGCGGAAATTGATGCGGTGTTGCCAACTGGCAACCGGAGAGCTGCTCCACAACATTTGGGAACGTCCCAAATTGAAAGGAGCCACTTATGGCTGATCCAATCCGCGTGTCCGGAGCAATTTCGGGCACCGACAGAACCCTGTCATTTGAGACAGGAAAATTTGCGCCACAAAGTCAAGGCGCTGTCGTCGCCACCATCGGCGAAACTCGAGTACTCACCACGGCAAACGCCGCTAAAGACGTACGTCCAGGCATCGACTTCTTCCCGCTCACCGTTGACGTTGAGGAACGCTCATACGCAGCTGGAAAGATCCCCGGGTCATTCTTCCGTCGTGAAGGCCGTCCGACCGAGGACGCAATTCTCACCTGCCGTCTCACCGACCGTCCGCTCCGTCCGGCATTCCCAGATGGTTTCCGCAACGAAGTTCAGGTTGTAACGACTGTGCTCGGCGTCGACATGGCGAACCCACACGACGTCCTTTCGATCAACGCTGCGTCAGCAGCTCTCATGATCTCGGGAATCCCATTTGAGGGACCAATCGGATCGGTGCGAGTTGCGTACACCACCGAGGGCAACTGGATTCCTCATCCCACGTACGAAGAGGGCGAAGCGTCTACGTTCGAACTCGTTGTCGCAGGTCGTGAACTTGACAATGGCGACGTCGCAATCATGATGGTTGAGGCCGGTGGTACTGAGCAGAGTTTCTACTTCTATGAAGACGGAGCACCAAAGGTTGATGAGGTCGCACTCGCTGAGGGTCTCGATGCCTCGAAGCAGTGGATCAAAGAATCAATTGCCCTGCAGCGTCAACTGGTCGCCAGCGTGATCGCTACCTCGGGTCCAATTGAACAGCTCCCATTTACACCAGTGCTTGACTACACCCCAGAGGTGTTTGCAGCAGTTGAGGGCTGTGTAACCGCTGAAATTGGTGTGGCAGTCGCAATTGCTGGAAAGGCCGAGCGGAATGCAGCAACTGATGCTGCAACTGCAAAGGCACTCGAAGCGCTGTGTGGTGAAGATGGCGAATTCGCAGGCCAAGAAAAGGCTGTGAAGGAAGCTGTTCGTTCGCTGACGAAGAAGCTCGTTCGTCGCCGGATCGTTGACGAGGGCCTCCGTATCGACGGCCGTGGTGTCCGCGACCTCCGGCCTGTTTCAGCAGAAGTAGGCGTGCTCCCAACAGCGCACGGCTCAGGTCTGTTCCAGCGTGGTGAAACACAGGTCATGAACGTGTTGACCCTCGCAATGCCTCGTATGAACCAGATGATCGACTCGCTGTCGCCGAACAACGAAAAGCGTTATCTGCACCACTACAACATGCCGCCGTGGGCAAATGGTGAGACGGGCCGTGTCGGTTCACCTAAGCGTCGCGAGATTGGCCACGGAGCGCTTGCTGCTCGGGCAGTGATGCCGGTTGTTCCAAGTCAGGAAGACTTCGCGTACACGCTCCGTCTCGTGTCCGAGGTGATGTCGTCGAATGGTTCAACATCGATGGGTTCGGTGTGTTCGTCGAGCCTCTCGCTGATGGATGCGGGCGTACCCATCCGTGGAGCTGTTTCCGGTATCGCAATGGGTCTCGTGAAAGACGGTGATAACTACGTGACATTGACCGACATCCTCGGCGCAGAAGATGCATTCGGCGATATGGACTTCAAAGTCGCTGGAACCCATGATGCGATCACCGCACTCCAGCTCGACACGAAGATCGACGGTATTCCTGCACAGGTGCTCGCTGATGCACTCCAGCAAGCCCGTGAGGCACGTATGCAGATTCTCGACGTGATGAATGCGGCGATTGCTGCACCGCGGAGCGAGGTCGCAGAAACGGCTCCAAAGATTGTCACCATCACTATTCCGATTGACAAAGTCGGAGAGGTGATCGGTCCAAAGGGCAAAATCATCAACACCATCCAGGCGGAGACCGGTGCCGATATTGCAGTTGACGACGATGGTGCTGTTGGCATCGTGACGATTGCAGCAGTCGAGTCATGGCGCATGGAAGAGGCTCGTACCGCGATCCTCAACATCGTTGACCCGCCGAAGGCTGAAATTGGCGCCACCTACACCGGTCGTGTGGTGAACATCACCAAGTTTGGTGCGTTTGTCAACATCCTTCCAGGCCGAGATGGCCTGCTTCACATCTCGAAGATCGGTCGCGGCAAGCGAATTAACGCCGTCGAAGACGTGTTATCTCTCGGTGATGAGGTTGAGGTCGTTGTTGACGAGATCGATGACCGCGGGAAGGTTTCGCTGAGTCCGGCCGGTGACATCGTCTCTGGCGATTCCTCCGACGCAGATGATGATGCGGCGGCTCCGGTTCCTGCACAACGGGCGTCTAGCGATGGAGAGATTGAATCTGTCAGTTTCGATGAGAGTTTTGACGCAGAACTCGCCGATGAACTCGGTGACCTTGGACCAAGCTCCGAACGTCGTGGTGATGGCGGCGGACGTCGTCGTCACCGCTAACAGCGAATAACACCTCGATGACCGAGCGTGTTGTCGTTCTTGATAATGGATTAACCGTTGCGGTTGATCCGATGGAGACAACACGTTCGGTCTCTGTAGGTGTATGGGTTGGAGTTGGTTCTCGTGATGAACCTGAGCCAATTGCTGGGGTGAGTCATTTCCTCGAACACCTGTTGTTCAAGGGAACCTCGAAGCGATCAGCATCTGATATCTCTCGCTCGGTAGATCGTGTTGGTGGCGATATCAACGCGTACACGGCGCGCGAGAACACCACGTTCTACTGCCGCATGCCGGCGCGGAATGTAAATGATGCGGTCAGTCTGTTGGGTGACGTCATTTCGAATCCTTCATTGCGCGCATCAGATGTTGAAAGCGAGCGTCAGGTCATCCTCGAAGAATTAGCAATGGATGACGAGTCGCCTGATGACGTCGCGCACCGAGTGTTCGCAGAGCAATTGTTCATCGATCATTCACTTGGCCGAGATCCAGGTGGCACTCGACAGTCTGTGTCATCTATTGCTCCTGATGACATTCGTCGATTCCATTCAGAGCATTACGCGGCTGATCGAATGGTGGTCGCAATCGCAGGAGCAGTTGATCCTGATGAAGTGATCTCTGATGTTGCGTCAGCCTTCTCAACGATTCCCTCGTGTGGCTTGGCGTTGAGTCGAACAACGCCAACGAACAGCGCCGGTGATCGTTCGGTGCATGATGACACCGAGCAAACTCACCTTGTCATCGGCGGGCTCGGGCTCTCGCGCGTGGATCCGCGTCGAGAGTGTTTAGATGTGGTCAATCATGCGCTCGGAGGCGGATTGTCGAGCAGGTTGTTCGATGAAATTCGAGAACGGCGTGGCCTCGTCTACACCGTGTTTTCAGGGCTCAGTTCATTCTCTGACATTGGTGCTTGGTCGGTGTACGCAGCGACAAATCCAGATCGCACAGCAGAAGTTCACGATTTGATAGTGGGCATTATCGATGACATGGCGAAACGTGGTCCGACTGAAGAAGAAATGGAAACCTCGATCGGGTATCTCGTCGGTGCCTTTGAGATGAGTCTCGAAGACTCCGGCGCCCGGATGGCTCGCCTTGGAGGAATGCTGTCTACTTCTTCAGAACTGCGACCGGTAGATGAGCAGATCGCTCGATGGCGTCGAATAACCCAAAGCGAAGCTGCTGATGTTGCCGCAAACCTTCTCAACAGCGGAAGGCTCACTGTCTCGGTTGGGCGCTCGTAACGGAGTACCGTCGTCGCTATGGGCAGTATTCGTGTCGGAGTAGTTGGTGCAACCGGAAGGATGGGAAGAACTGTCTGTGACGCGGTTGTAGCCGCGGAGGGTCTTGAACTTGTTGCCCTGGTTGATATTCACGGATCCGACACGATTCACGAAAATCGGGTCTCATCTGACCTTCAATCCTTGGTAGACGCCTCATGTGACGTCGTTGTCGACTTCACAACGGCAGAAGCAGCGAGAGAAACACTTCCATTTCTGGCACTGCACGGAATTCATGCTGTCGTTGGTACTACCGGGTTTGATGACCGCGATCTCCTTGCATTCGAATCGGCATTCGATGCATCTCCAGCGAATTGTTTGATCGCAGCAAATTTCGCCATTTCGGCGGTGCTCATGATGAGGTTTGCGGCGGAGGCGGCCGCACTGTTCGACACTGCAGAGATCATTGAACTTCATCATGATGAGAAGATTGATGCTCCATCAGGCACTGCACTTGCCACAGCTCGCATGATGACTCCAAGCGACAATGGATGGGCTGACGATCCAACTCAAGTTGAGGACCCGGCAGGATCTCGTGGAGGAATTGGTCCAAATGGAGTACGTATTCACTCGGTTCGAATGCGAGGCATGACAGCCCATCAAGAAGTGATTCTTGGCGCCCAGGGTCAGACGCTGACAATCCGGCAGGATTCCTACGATCGAACGAGTTTTATGCCCGGCGTTGTACTCGCATGCAGGCGCATTAGTGGTGCTGCTGGGCTCACGGTCGGACTCGACGCATTGTTGTAAACCCGAACGGCGGTCACTGTCGCGGACAGGTATGGTCGTCATCTATTGCCTGGCACACCTTGTCGAGATCGGGCTACGCGCTCGCTCAACCGTTTGTTTTGTTCGGACTACGACCGCCGTGTTTTCCGACTATTCGTCAGCACGACGAGGATGACTGATCCGCCAACAAACCACCACGAGTACTTCTGAAGGAGATTGATGGCATCGGTGAGTTGTTCTTCGAAGATGCTGGCGAGCCATTGGATGAGCGCTAGGCGAGCAGCGAGTCCGACTGCAACGAGGGCAGCAAGGCGACTTGGCCGAGTGCGCTGAATTCCACTTATCGCCGCAACTATGTTTGAGCCGACGAAAAATGGGATGAGTGCCCAATCAGCTCGAGCGAAACCTGATTGCAGGCGGTCGATCGTGGGCTGATCCATTCCGAGGTATTTGATGAACATGGCAAGGATTCGATCACCGTATGCACGTCCGGCAAGATGGCAAACAGCAAATGCCAAGGCGATACGGAGGCTACCGATGAGCCAATAGGCGGCTCCGCTGATATCGGTTCCGAGGGCGAGTGCGAGGTAGCGGTTTCGTGACGACAGCGCGAGCAGTGTTTCTGGTGACGACAGCACGAGTCGTGCCCAAATGATTGCGGCGATATTGGTGCAGACGACGAGCCCAACAAATGCTGCAATCGACAGCGGGGCCCAACGAGGTCGAAGAGTTGTCGTATCGGAGGGGCTGGCGGTCACACCTCGACGATATCTGTCTGCCCTATGACCTGAGTTTCTCTGTCGATTAGCGTTTTCCGACATGCGCGGATTGATGCAAGACGTACCACTAAATATTTCTCACCTATTTGATCGAGCTGAGCGTTACCACCCGCATAAAGAGATCGTGACGGCGACCGTGCAGGGTCGTAACCGCACGACCTATGGGGAGTGGGCAACCAGAACTCGCCAGCTTGGCGGGGTACTCGACGCATTGGAGATTTCGGGCTACGGGCGGGTCGCAACGTTCTCATGGAACACAGCGCAGCATCTTGAGTTGTACTTTGCCGCGCCATGCACTGGGCGAGTACTTCACACGTTGAATATTCGGCTGTTCCCCGAGCAACTCACCTACATCGTGAATCATGCCGACGACGAGGTCATCTTTGTTGATCGGTCGTTACTGTCGCTGCTTGCACCGCTATTGCCAACGTTCGAACGGTTGCGACATCTTGTTCTGATCGACGATGGCGACGGTGACATTCCTGACGACCTCTCAGGGTATGAACTTCTCAACTACGAGGAACTACTCGCAGGCTCTTCTCCCATCGAGTGGAAGCCTGTCGATGAGCATCGTGCGGCAAGCATGTGTTACACCTCAGGAACCACCGGTAATCCAAAGGGGGTGGTGTACTCGCACCGCAGCACCTTCTTGCACACTATGGGAACAATGACGGCCGATTCGCTTGGGGCACGAGAATCAGATGTCGTCCTTCCGGTCGTGCCGATGTTCCATGCGAACGCTTGGGGTTTGGCGCATGCAGGTGTTGCAACTGGAGCGAAGATGGTGATGCCCGGCGCAGACCTTTCAGGTAAGGCGCTCGCAGACCTGATTGTTGAAGAGCGCGTCTCCTTAGCGGCTGGCGTGCCGACCATCTGGATGCAGGTACTCCCTGAACTTCAGGGTCGTGACACCTCCTGTTTGCGGGCAATTCCCTGCGGCGGTTCTGCGGTGCCGCGCGGGTTGTCTGAGGGATATCGAGAGATGACAGGACTCCCACTGTTGCAAGCGTGGGGTATGACTGAAACGAGCCCGATTTGTGCGGTCTCTCATCTCGATGCTGACCAGCAGGATCTACCAATTGATAAGCAGGCCGAGTTGCGCACGACGGTTGGCCGAATTTCCTTTGGTGTCGACATGAGGGTTGTCGACCCAGATTCACAGGATCCAGTCCCGTGGGACGGTGAATCAAGCGGTGAGCTGCAGGTGAGCGGAAACTGGATCGCGGCCACCTACTACAACGATGAGAGAGCAAACGAAAGTTTCACTACCGATGGTTGGTTACGGACGGGTGATGTTGCGAGCGTCGATGGGCGAGGTCGAGTGCGACTCCTTGATCGAACAAAAGACCTCATCAAGTCAGGTGGTGAGTGGATTTCTTCGGTTGAAATTGAAAACGAACTGATGTCGCATCCCGGGATTGCCGAGGCTGCTGTGATTGGGGTTCCTCACCCTCGTTGGTCGGAGCGCCCGTTGGCGTGCGTTGTGCGGTCTGAGGGGAGTGAGATTTCTGCTGAAGAGGTTGTCGACTTTTTGCGCGGTCGGGTTGCTCGGTGGCAGTTGCCGGACGCAGTTGAGTTCATTGATGAGGTGCCCAAGACGAGCGTCGGAAAGTTCTCCAAGAAAGACCTCCGCGCCCGCTTCGCCGATTATGTGCTTCCTGACTAGGGAATTCTTGGCTCACGAGTTGCTCTGAGACATTTAGGGCAATAATGTCTCAGATGTGACCAATGGCACAGCCCGGCGAGGATTAGCAGAATCTGAAGATGCTGTCCTTGACGCTGCCCTGAGCTGCAGCTCCCGACTTGGATTCTCAAAGGTCACGGTCGATGACATCTGCAAAGAATCGGGTGTTTCGAGGGCAACGGTGTACCGGCTCTTCCCCGGTGGACGTGAGGTCTTATTTGAGGCTTTGCGAGTTCGTGAACTTCACCAGTTTTTTGGAGATGTCCTCGCAGAAATTGAGGGCGCAACAACCGTTGAAGACATCGTTACTCGAAGCGTCGTATCGGCATCGGTCCTGTTGAACGCCGACGAGCACCTCGCAATGATGTTGAGTTCTGAGCCAGGTGAGGCGCTCGGCCAACTTACCTCGGCTGGGCTACCGAGAATTATTCGCATGGCGACAGGTGCCCTTGCTCCGCACCTCGAGCCACTCATTGGTCACAGCTCAGCCCACCGTCTCATCGATCTTGTCGTTCGACTAACGGTGTCGCACTTCCTTTCCCCTGACGACGCTGTTGACCTCACGAACGCCGATAGCGCATCGCAATTCCTCTATCCACTTATCTCTTCCGTGACCCTGAATGAGCACAGCTTTGACTCGGTCGCACCTCACACCTAGGAGTAACTCATGAGCACCACAGAACAGCCAGCGGGTCACGCAGCAAATGCAGACATCATCGGCCGTGACGAGATCAACGACATTGAGGCCATTCTCTCGGTTTCGAACGTTGATGTTGACGAGGTCGAGCATGTCGTAAAAGACAATGCCGACGCGATCTTCACATGGGATTACTCCCTGGCCAGGCCACAACTTCGCAAGTTGTACGAGAAGGCAAAAGTTGGCCAGTGGAATGGCACGACTGATCTTCCGTGGGATACTGAGGTCGAACTCGATGAGGTCGTGACATCTGATCAGGCGGCGTTCTCGGCAGGGCTAAGCCCTGATCATTACGCCGGAACTGTCGTTGAGAAGTGGGGCGATAAGGAATGGCTCGAATTCGGCATTGACAGTCGCCGATGGACACTGTCGCAGTTCCTTCACGGTGAACAGGGCGCATTGCTTTGCACTGCGAAAATCACCGAGACGGTGCCGTGGTACGACGCCAAGTTGTACGCCGCAACGCAAGTAGTCGATGAGGCCCGCCATGTTGAAGTATTCGCTCGCTATCTCGACGAGAAACTCGGCGGTGGCTTCCAAGTAAACGCCCACCTCCGAATGTTGCTCGACGACATCATCGAAGACTCACGTTGGGATATGACGTACCTCGGCATGCAGGTGATGGTCGAAGGTCTCGCACTCGCCGCATTCGGATTCATGCACCAAATGACTGAGGAGCCGCTCTTGAAGCAGCTACTTCGTTACGTGATGAGCGATGAAGCGCGTCATGTTGCCTTCGGTGTGCTGTCGCTGAAGGAGGTCTACTCCGAGATGACTGACCGCGAATTAATGGAGCGACAGGAATTTGCGTTTGAGGCAGCAATTCGGATGCGAGATCGTTTCTTGCAGCAGGAGGTGTGGGAGAAGCAGGGTGTGAACCCGAAAGACGTCGTTCCTCTCGTGCTGCGTGACCCAACCCGCGATGTATTCCAGCAGATGCTGTTCTCGAAGATCGTTCCGAACTGCAAGAAACTGGGGCTCCTCGACCGAAATGAGTCGTGGCTGCGTCGTCGATTCGAGGAGATGAACGTCATCCAGTTCGAAGATTGGGAAGACACGGGGTCTGAATATCTCAAGTTTGAACTGGGTGCCGACGTCGCCTAAGCATGGTGACCCGCTGATCGGTCACTAGTCTCTTGACTGCATGCCATCGCCGACATTTGGACGAATTCTTACCGCGCTGATCACTCCGTTTGCTCAAGACGGCAGTGTCAACCTTGACGTTGCTCAACAGCTTGCCCGTCGACTTGTCGAAGAAGGGAACGAGGGGCTCGTCGTCTGTGGCACAACGGGTGAGTCGCCGACATTGTCGGACGACGAAAAACTGTCGATGTTTGCGGCGGTCGTTGAGGCCGTTGACGTCCCAGTGATTGCGGGAACAGTAGGAAACAACACTGCGCACTCGATCGAGCTGTCGCTGAGGGCAAAAGCACTTGGGGTGCATGGAATTCTTTCGCTCTGCCCCTATTACAACCGTCCCTCTCAGTCGGGAATCGAACAGCACTTGCGGTCAATCGCTCAGGCGGTGGACCTGCCGCAAGTGATCTACGACATCCCGGTTCGCACAGGACGAAAGGTTTCAACGGAGGTTCTGCTGCGCCTCGCCCACGAAGAGAAAAACATCATCGGGTTGAAGGATGCAGCGGCGAATCCTGCAGAGACTGCTCGATTAATTCGCGAGGCCCCTGCGGATTTTGAGGTCTACAGCGGTGACGATGGCCTCACGTTGCCACTTTTATCGGTAGGCGCCGTGGGAACTATTGGAGTTGCGACGCATTGGACTGCACCAGATCACGTTCAGATGTTTGAAGCGATTGAGACGGGTGATCTTGCCACTGCAACTGCAGTGAACCAGCGAATGCTGCCGAGTTTCGCCTTCGAGACCGGTGACCTCACCCCAAATCCAATTCCCTCAAAAGCAATGATGCGAACGCTCGGATTCGACGTGGGGCAGTGCCGGCTTCCGCTCGGTGATGCTCCCGAAGGCCTAGAAGATGAGGCGCGCCGGGTTTACGCCGAGTTGGTGGCAGCCCGTGGCTGAACCGGTTCGAATAGTCATTCTCGGAGGTCTTGGCGAGATTGGACGCAACTGTCTTGCGATCGAACAGGGCGAAGGCCGCGAGCGTTCAATCATCGTCATCGACTGCGGGATCATGTTCCCGTCGGCTGATTTGCACGGCATCGATCTCGTGCTTCCTGATTTCACCTACCTGCGCGAACATGCGGCTGCGATCAAAGGCCTCGTCGCAACTCACGGTCACGAAGATCATGTCGGTGGCATTCAGTTCCTTCTTCGAGATGAGCACGGTATTGGTGATCGCCGCGACACCCCGCTTCCAATTTATGGGTCACGGTTGACGCTCGGACTTGCGCGCAATCGGATTGAGGAGGCAGGTCTCCTCGGCAGGGTTGATTTTGTGCCGGCGAACGACGGTGACCGGGTTGCCATTGGGCCGTTCGAAGTTGAGTTCGTTCCGGTCACCCACTCTGTTCCACATGCTCACGCAATCGTTGTCCGAACCGGGCAGGGCGTCATTTTGCATTCCGGTGATTACAAACTCGATCTCACCCCGGTTGATGGCCGTCGATGTGACCTTGCCCGCTTAGGCGAAATCGCTCGATCTGAGGGAATTCGACTATTGCTCGCTGATTCAACGAATGCTGAAGAGCCGGGATTTGCTCCGAGTGAAACGTCGGTTGGTGGAGTGCTGCGTCAAGTGTTTGCAGAACACCAGGGGCGACGGATTATCACCGCAAGCTTTGCAAGCCACCTCCATCGAATACAACAAATCGCTGATGCGGCGATAGCAGCTGGTCGCAAAGTGGCAACACTTGGCCTCAGCATGCGCAAGAACGTCCGACTCGGCCGCGATCTTGGGGTGATTTCAATTCCTGATGCTGCGCTGATTGACGTCGAAGATATTGATCAGTACCCGCCTGGTGAAATTTGTGTGATCTCAACTGGAAGCCAGGGGGAGCCGATGTCGGCTCTTGGTTTGCTGGCGCGGGGAGAAAACCGATTTGTGAAATTGGGTGACACCGACACCGTCGTGTTATCTAGTCATGCTATTCCGGGTAATGAACATAATGTCAACCGGGTGATCGACGGGTTGCTGCGCCGTGGTGCAAAGGTTGTTCATTCCGGTGTCGCCGATGTTCACGCAACCGGACACGCACAGGCTGACGACATCAAGACGTACCTTTCGATCGTTCAACCAGAGTGGTTTGTCCCGGTGCACGGCGAGTATCGGCATCTTGTCGCAAACGCTGCGCTTGGATACCAGATGGGAATTGCCGACGATCGAGTGCTTCTTTGTGAGGACGGTGACGTGCTGCTCCTCGATGACGATGGTGCCGGGCATGCTGATCATGTTCCCGCCGGCTATGTCTATGTCGACGGGATTATTGGCGACGTCGGCACCGGCGTGATTCGAGATCGGCGGGTGCTGGCGGAAGAGGGCGTTGTCGTTGTTGTCGTCACGGTTGATGTCCAGACATCGACAGTGCTCACCGGGCCTGAAATCATCACCCGTGGATGGGTCTATGCCCCTGAAGCCGAAGATCTTCTCGACGAAGCATGTGATACGGTCGCAGCGGCCGTTGAGCGTGCCCTCGCCGATGGGACGAACGATGTTGAAGCGCTTGAACGCGAGGTGCGAAGGTCGGCTGGCCGGTTTGTGAACGAGCGGACGAAGCGTCGGCCGATGATCGTTCCTGTTGTGATGGAAGTCTGATGCGCTCGACGCTCGTCGCAGTGCTCTCCCTAGTCGGACTGCTGGGATGTGGGTCATCTCCTGAGGTAGCGAGACCCGTCGTGGGGGAAATCCCTGTGGCAATCGGGGCACTCGAAACTCGCCTCGGCGCCGGGCTGGAGTATTTCGAAGTGTCGGCTGACTTGCGAGGTGTCACGATGGTGTTGGCAGAAACCGAACAGGACAATTCGGGGGAAAGTCTCGGGATGTATGCCACAACATTCAGATGGGAAGAAGGGGAACTCACCTCAGACGGAGAAACGCTGTCTGCTGAGGGCGCAACCTTTCAAGCATCGGCAATCGAGATCAGCCCAGAGAGCCTTTTTGAGCAAATCGACGATGAGCTATCAACTCCTGTCATTGTCGATGTTGCGATCCAGGGCTCCGGAACGGGTTCGACAGTGATTGATGCAACTGTTGTCAACGAAAAGGGTGGAACACTCCTCGTGTTGCTCTCTGGCGATGGTCGAATTTTGGGTGTTCAGGCCTCATAGCTGGGTATGGCTGAATCGAGTGGTTCCGCGTTGGTACCGTTAGAGGCGCATGGCCAAAGGTGGAAACGCTCCAAAGTCGCGCCCCTCAACAGCTAAGAAAGGGGCGATGAAGAAGGCTCCTGCTGGTCGAACCGCGGGCAAACAGTCGGTGGGCCGAAATTCGTCAGCGAGTGACGACGGCGGTTTGCTTGGTATCGCACTCATCGCCATCGGTGTTTTGCTCGTGTTGGCGGTGTGGTTCTCGATTGCTGGGCCAGCTGGAGATGGTGCAGGAACCTTCCTCGGCTGGTTCTTAGGCGTTGGCCGGCACCTGCTCCCAATCGTTCTCATTGGTAGTGGGGTGGCGATCCTGCGAGATCATGAGCCTCAATCGCCGCTACGTGTCGGCATTGGCTGGGCGCTCGCAGTGCTTTCGTTTCTTGGATTTGTGCATGTTGTGCGGACGCCGACATCGCTTACCGACCTCGACAGTCTTGGGTCGGCAGGTGGATTGCTGGGTGTCGCTGGGGGAGAACCACTCCAGCGTCTCGTGGCGCCGGCCGGTGCAATTGTGTTGCTCATAGCGCTGTTCCTTGGCTCACTTGCGCTCATCACCGGGGCATCCCTTCAACACATTGCAAAGACCGCTGGCACCGGTGCAGCAGCGGGCGCCCGCCCCATTGCACAACTACTTAAGCGCTCACTGTCGAACCTTGCCACCCTGCAAAGTGAACGTGCCGAAGAGCGTCGCCGTGAGCGTGAGGAGTATGACAGCGATGTTGACGAGCCGAATGTCGCTCTTGACCCGCTTTCGGTTGCACCTGCTCTTTACGACGGGGCGGATGACGATGAGTTTGCCGAACCGAAGCCCAAGGCTCAACGCAGGAAGAGGGCGTCGCAGCCAGCAGCGACACAGCCAGAGGCAGTTCCTGCGCCCGCCGCAGCTGTGCGACCTGGCGAATGGCGCCTGCCATCGATGGCGCTGTTGGAAAGAACTGGTGAGCAGTCGGTCGATATGAAGTCGGTAGAGGCTCGTGGTGACACGTTGCAGGAGTCTCTCGCGCAGCATGGGGTGGAAACCCAGCTTGCTGGTTTCACGGTTGGTCCAACGGTGACACGCTACGAACTAGAGCTTGGCCCGGGAGTCAAAGTCGCAAAAGTGACAAGTCTCCAGAAAGACATTGCCTATGCAATGGCTGCGACCGACGTGCGCATCCTTGCCCCTATTCCCGGTCGCTCGGCAATCGGCGTTGAAGTTCCGAATGCTCGAAGGCAGCTGGTGGCACTCGGCGATCTGCTTGTTTCGAATGAAGCTAAGAAGGCAACTCATCCGCTTGAGGTGGCAATCGGCAAAGACATTGCGGGGAAGGCAGTGTTTCTCAATCTGGCGACGACACCTCATATGTTGATCGCTGGGGCAACCGGCGCCGGCAAGTCGAGCGGAATCAACTGCATCATTACTTCGCTATTGATGCGGACCACCCCAGATCAGGTTCGTCTCATCCTCATCGACCCCAAGCAGGTTGAAATGGGACAGTATCAGCGCTTGCCGCATCTGCTTACTCAGCCAGTTACCAATCCGAAGAAGGCTGCCAACGCTCTCGGTTGGGCGGTCAAAGAGATGGAGCGCCGATACGACGCTCTCTCGGAATGTGGGTACCGAGATATCACCGGGTACAACACGGCGGTCATCAAAGGCAACCTGCAGGTACCCGCAGGCCGAGATGGATCCGAGTACGAACACATGCCGTACATCGTCATCGTGGTCGACGAATTAAATGACTTGATGATGGTCGCTGCTCGCGATGTCGAAGAATCAATTACTCGGATAGCGCAAAAGGCGAGGGCCGTCGGAATTCACCTCATCGTTGCAACGCAGCGTCCTTCGGTAAATGTGATCACCGGAGTCATCAAGGCAAACGTGCCGGCTCGCATGGCATTTGCGGTCTCAAGTCTCACCGACTCGCGAGTAATTCTTGACCAGCCTGGTGCGGAGAAGCTTGTTGGTCAGGGCGACATGCTGTTGCTGCCGGGTAACTCATCGGTCGCGAACCGCATTCAGGGATCATGGGTCGGTGAGGAAGAGGTGCGCCAAGTTGTTGAGCATTGGCGGGCGCAGGCGCCCGAACCGATCTACTCAAGTGAAGTCGAAGGCGATGGGGCACCGAGCGCAAGTGGAGCCGTAGGAGGCGCGTCTGACTTCAACGACGTCACCTCTGATGCCCACGCCTTTTCCTCAGGGGATGACGATGAAGACGCAGTCATCATGCGCCAGGCAGTCGAACTCGTAGTTCGTAGTCAACTGGGTTCGACATCAATGCTGCAACGCAAACTCAAGGTTGGGTTCGCTCGGGCCGGTCGAATCATGGACCTGTTGGAACAGCGCGGTGTTGTCGGTCCAAGCGAAGGCTCGAAGGCTCGTTCGGTGCTCATGACGGTTGAAGAGTTTGAACTCTTGCGTCAGAACGGCCAGATCTAGCCGTCTGAGCCACTGTCCGGTGGAGTCGCTTTGCGAGTCCACCCACAGAAGTCCTGCGCCTGACGGATAGTGTCAGGAAGGTGACAGCACAGGGAAGCGGCCGTTTTTACGTCGAGACGCTTGGCTGTCCCAAGAATCAGGTCGATTCAGACAAGATTGTCGGAACTCTCCTTCACGATGGCCTGTCGCCTACTGACGATCCGTCAGCGGCTGATGTCGTCGTGGTGAATACATGTGCCTTCATCGAAGAGGCTCGAAAAGAGTCGATTGATGTCATTCTTCAACTCGATGAGGCCCGTCCAAGCGGATCTCGCCTTGTTGTGACGGGGTGCATGGCAGAGCGTTACGGAGATGAATTGGCTGCAGAACTGCCTGAAGTCGATGCGGTTGTCGGGTTTGGGGGCGCCATCACCGAACAGCAACAGCGCCGCCTCATCCCGGTTTCTGAAGCGCCAATGCCAACCATGGACTTGCTGAATTTGCAGCGGCCCCCATCCCAACGCCCATGGGCGTACGTGAAGGTTGCAGAGGGCTGCAATCGGTCATGTGGTTTTTGTGCAATTCCATCGTTTAGAGGAAGCCAGCGGAGTCGAGATACCGATTCGATCTTGGCTGAAGTCCAATCACTTCAGGCGAAGGAAATTGTCCTTGTCGCGCAGGATCTCGCATCATACGGAGTCGATCGGCCAGACGAACTAGGTGCGGGTGCCATCGTTCCACTTGTTCGTGCTGTGGCGGAAGAGGTTGAACGTGTTCGATTGCTGTATCTCTACCCAAGCGATCTCACTGACGAGTTAGTTGAGGTCATTCTCGGAACTCAGGTGCCATATTTTGACCTGTCGTTGCAGCATGTCAGCAAACCGCTTCTTCGAAGAATGCGACGTTGGGGAGATGGCGACCGTTTCTTGAAGCGAATTTCTGAAATTCGTGCAGCCCAGCCAAATGCAACGATGCGGTCAAATTTCATTGTGGGTTACCCGGGCGAGACCGATGATGACCATGCGGCATTGGTCGAGTTCGTTGAGCAAGCCGATCTCGACTGGTGCGGGTTTTTCTCATTTAGTCGTGAGGTTGGTACGTACGCCTATGACCTCGACGGTCAGGTCGATTCCAGCCTGATGACCGAACGTCTGGCCGAACTCACCGAGATGCAAGACGCAATTACTGCTCGCCGCCGAGATGCTCTCATTGGGGATCATGTCACTGTGCTCGTCGATGAGATTGGTGTGGGTCGAAGCCATCGAGAGGCACCAGAAATTGACGGCGTGATCCATATCGATCCGTCACATGCTGTTGGCTCGTTTATTGAGGTCGAGATCGAAGAAGCGTGGGGTCCTGACCTCGTCGCAGTTGGAGGGTCAATTCCCGACGATGACGATGAGGAACTGCTGTAATGCCAGTGGATCCAAACGCGCTCGCAACTTGGGCTAACGCCATCACCGCTGGCCGCCTCGTACTGTCGCCGGTCATGTTTCTTGTCATTCCCGACCATCAACGGGGAGCGTGGGTTGCGTATCTGTTGTGGTTTGCTCTGAGCGTCAGCGATGGAATTGATGGTTGGGTGGCACGCAGGCATGGCACGACATCAACCGGCGCCTTTCTTGATCCTCTAGCCGACAAGGTTCTCGTGCTTGGAGCGATGTTCACCCTTGTCAGCCGTGATGTTTTCCCGCTGCTACCGGTGCTGTTGATAGCCGGACGAGAGTTGGTGATCAGCGTGTACCGGGTGCTGGTTGGGTCGAAGGGTGTGAGCGTTCCGGCATCGAAGCTCGCGAAGTACAAGACCGTGGTGCAACAGTTAGCGGTGGGCTTTGCGTTGTGGCCCTGGTTTGCAACTGATGCCACCTGGTTGTGGATGGGTCTGCTGTGGCTCGCGGTTGCTCTCGCACTCGTGAGCGGGGCGCAGTACCTCATTGCAAGCCGAATGACGAACAAGTGAACGGGGACAAAGATGCGTTGTGATGTGTTGGCCGTCGGCACCGAACTTCTGTTAGGCCAAATCGTCGATACTAATTCGTCATGGTTGGGTGAGAACCTAGCCATGCACGGATTTGACTCGTTGTCGCAAGTCAAGGTCGGCGACAACATTGGGCGCATCACCGGACATTTGCGACGCATGCTCGGCGAGGCTGATGCCGTAATCATGTGCGGGGGGCTTGGCCCCACACATGACGACCTCACACGTGAAGCAATTGCTGAGGTGATGGGAGTTGAGTTACATCTTGACGAAGATGTGGCCGACGTCATTCGCTACTTGTTCACATCGCGAAATCGAACGATGCCAGAAAATAATTTGCGGCAGGCGATGGTGCCCGAGGGGGCTTCAATCATTCCTCAGACGAGGGGTACCGCCCCGGGTTTGATCTGCCCTGTCACCATCGACACGCCTTCAGGACCAGTCGAACGGGTTGTGTATGCGGTGCCTGGCGTGCCGCATGAAATGCGAGAGATGTTCGAGCGAGCGATCTTGCCAGACCTTCAGCAGCGGTCGGGAGAACATTGGACGATTGCCAGTCGTACATTGCGCACATGGGGTGAGAGCGAGAGTGGGTTGAATGAACGCCTCGATGGCATCATCCACGAACTTGATGAAGTCGGTAATCCGACACTTGCATTCCTCGCAAGCGGATGGGAAGGACTCAAGGTTCGTCTCACTGGTCGTGCTCCAGATGCTGATGCTGCATCGGCGCTGCTCGCTCCTTGGGAGCAGCGAATTCGTGAAGTGCTAGGCAACCAGGTCTTCGGTGTCGATAGCGACACCATGGAGTCGGTGGTGCTCGGCCAATTGCGTGACCGCGGGTGGTCGCTAGGGCTGGCAGAATCGGTCACGGGTGGTTTGGTGGCTGGTCGCCTGACAGGAGTGCCTGGGGCGAGTGATGTCTTTCGGGGAGCGGTTGTCTCCTACGCCAGTGAGGTCAAGTTTGATCTGCTTGGAGTATCAGAGGGTCCGGTTGTCACAGAAGAGGCAGCAATTGAGATGGCGGAGGGTGCTCGTAAGGCGCTTCAATCCGATGTTGGTCTTGCCCTAACCGGTGTCGCCGGTCCATCTGAACAAGATGGAATGCGGCCTGGAACACTCTTTGCTGCAGTGGTGTTGCCCGAGGGCGAACCAGACCGCATTCGGAGTGTGCATGTCACAATGCCAGGTGATCGCGACATGATGCGGCAGCTGTCGGTGATCTCAGCCCTTGATCTTCTCAGGAAACGCTTACTTGAGTCGTGATGATGAGGCGAGTTGTCGACGATATTCTCAAAGGGCAATTTGACAACTGCAGGCCCCTGTAGCTCAGTCAGGATAGAGCAACGGCTTTCTAATCCGTAGCGCGCAGGTTCGAATCCTGCCGGGGGCGCGATACCCTCAAAGAGCCGGAATACCGATTTGCGGTTCGAGCACCATCGAGAGGACAACGTGAAGTTCAAGAAGGGCGAGACGGTCATTTACCCACAGCATGGAGCTTGTGTGGTGAAGGGCACGAAGAAAATGGAAGCCTTCGGAGAGAAGCGGGAGTACCTCATTCTCGAGACGGTGATCAACGAGATGACGTTGAAGGTCCCTGTGGAGAAGGCCGACGAGGTTGGCGTTCGGCCTCCCGTTTCTCCAGATGAACTTGAGGATCTTGTGTCTGTGCTCGCAAAGCCGGACCCGCGTGTTCCATCAAACTGGAGCCGTCGTTTTAAGAACCATCAAGAAAAGCTCAAATCAGGTGACGTGTACCAGGTGGCCGAGGTCGTTCGAAACCTTGCTGCGCGTAATCGTGACGCCGCGCTGTCGGCTGCTGAGCGAACAATGTACGAGCGTGCTCGCGTCAATCTGATCAGCGAAATTGCACCCGCACTTAAGGTGTCCGCAGAGGCAGCCGAGGAGTATCTCGATGAGGCTCTGTCGAAGGGCGTGCTCAAGGCCGAGAAGAAGGCCAAGAAGTCAGCAGCGAAGAAGTAATTAGGGGTGCACGCTCGCTCCTGCTGAGCATGTCAAAATCGGGGGTATGACAACATCCCCCTCACCTGTCGCTTTTTGTGGTCTTGGCGTGATGGGCGCGCCAATGGCTCGTCACCTCGCGAAACAGGGCCATCCAGTTACGGTCTACAACAGAACCGCCCCGAAAGCCCTTGCGTGGGTTGCCTTGCATGGCAATCGTGCTGCTCCAACTCCGGCTGAAGCGGCCGAGGGCGCATCAATTATGTTTATTTGCGTTGGTAATGACGACGATGTGCGTGAGGTCGTCCTCGGTGAATCTGGCTGTCTGTCGGCAATGGAACCAGGAAGCATCCTTGTAGATCACACGACCGCATCTGCCGGACTCGCCCGTGAACTTGCGGCGCGATGCGCAGAAGCCGGCATCGGCTTTGTCGACGCCCCGGTATCGGGCGGACAAGCCGGAGCCGAGAACGGAGCGCTGACGGTGATGTGCGGGGCCGATGATCCGGAGGTCTTTGAGCGGGCTGAGGCCGCAATGGCTGCGTACGCCAAGCGGTGCCGCCGAATGGGTCCTGTCGGATCTGGACAGCTCACGAAGATGGTCAACCAAATTTGTATCGCTGGGCTCCTGCAGGGCCTCGCCGAAGGGGTGTCGTTCGCTCAGCGGGCCGGCCTCGAGGTTGATGAAGTCGTTGATGTGATCGGCCAAGGTGCCGCTCAGAGTTGGCAAATGGATAATCGCGCTGCCTCTATGGCTGAGGGCGAGTTCGATTTTGGTTTTGCGGTCGAGTGGATGCTGAAGGATCTCTCGATCTGCCTTGATGAAGCCTCTCGAAATGGCGCCCGACTTCCTGTGGCCTCTCTTGTCGAGCAGTTCTACCGACAGGTCGACCAGCGTGGTGGAAGCCGCTGGGACACAAGTTCTCTTATTGACCTACTGCAACGCCCGTAATCGCTATCCAAATTCGATCTCGAGGTGGTTGACCCCACGGATGGTGTAACGGTCTCGCCAAGTTGGTTCTCCAATGAGAGAGATGTTGTCGAAGCGACGAATCAGGCGGGTGAGTGCAACGGTTGCCTCCATGCGAGCGAGTGATGCTCCGAGGCAGTAGTGAATGCCAGATGCGAAAGCGAGGTGCCGTTGTGCATTCGGGCGATCGAGACGGAGCTCATTGGGTGAATCAAACAGTGCGGGATCTCGATTCGCTGCTCCGAGACATGTCGTCACGATAGATCCCGGATCGACAACGATTGGCTCACCATCAATTCCGGCATATGTCACCGGTTGAAGCGGAACCCGAACCGTGTTCTGCACCGGACCGTTAAAGCGTAAAAGCTCATCGACGGCGGTTGCATCGAGGGTCGGATCGTTTCGCCAACGCTCAAGTTGATCGGGATGTTCTAAGAGGGCGAGCAGACCATTTCCGATGAGATTCACCGTTGTCTCGTGGCCGGCAACGTATAGCAGCACAACGAATGACATCAGTTCGGCCATGTCAAGCCGGTCTCCCTCGGTTTCGGCGTTGAGCAATGCTGACACGACATCGTCGCCGAGGTTCAGGCGCCGTTCTTCGATGATCTCAAACAGGTATGGGATGAGTTGGTTGACGGCCACGTCGGCTCGGTCAAGATCCTCCAAGGTGGTGGTGGGCTCAAGAGTTGCCGTGAGTATTTGACTCCAGTCGCGAAGGTCGTCGGCTCGCTCTGTTGGCATGTCAAGCATGGCTGAAATGACCTGAAAGGGAACCGGGAACGCGAGCTCGTCAATAACTTCCATGCCGCCCTTCGACTCAGCTCGATCGAGAACATCGTCGACCATTTGCTCAGTCGTATGTCGGAGTCGATCGACAGCCTTTGGTGTGAAGGCTTGGGTGACAAGCTTTCGAAGACGTGTGTGATCGGGCGGGTCGAGGTTGAGAATTGACTTTGAGCGTTGCTCGCTGCGCTCTCTTCGACGTTGCATGACGGGATTATCGATCGGAGCTGCTGCGTGCTGTTCGATATCGCGGGCGAATTCACCTCCACGAAGTGTCCGCAACACGTCGTCGTGGCGGGTGAGTACCACGGTGTAGTCGTCTAAGC
>JBMTDQ010000006.1:0-56563 GCA_049432165.1 Ilumatobacteraceae bacterium | reverse complement strand
CGCGACCATTGACATCAGTCATGTTGCGTTCAACATTCCGTTCGTGTCAGTTCTTGTCCGGGCCCGAATAGCTGGGATGGATGCAACTCTCGAACAAGCAGCTTCCGACCTGTATGCGACCCGGTGGCAGGCCTTTCGTTTTGTGACGTTGCCGTTGATTGCTCCTGGTGTGTTAGGCGGAGCGCTTCTTGCCGTCACCCTTTCGCTTGACGATGTTGTCGTCACCCAGTTCGTGGCTGGTCCCGGGTCAACTACTCTTCCGGTATACGTGTTTTCGCTCATTAGAAAAGGCGTGACACCAACAATCAACGCAGTATCAGTGATCATGCTGGTAGCGTCGCTCATTCTCGTGGCAGGCTCCGTGGGACTGCAACGGGCAAACGCCTCTCGTGGGCGCCAACAACTCCAAACAACAGGGGGAACATCATGAGAACAACGAAATTGAAATTGGCGGGTGTAGCAGTTGCTGGCGCAATGTTGCTCGCCGCTTGTGGTGGTGGAGATGATGCATCTAGTGCCGCTGCATGTGAGGTGGGGACAACCGATGGTGATCTCTACCTCTACAACTGGTCCGAATACATTGACCCAGACCTGAAGACCGCGTTTGAAGAGCAATATGGCGTTGCCGTGATCGAAGATAACTACGACTCCAACGAGGCCATGCAGCCAATCGTCGCAGAAGGCAATTCGGGTTATGACGTGATTGTTCCCTCCGATTACATGGTCTCGATCATGATCGAGGAGGGCTCCCTGATGCCGCTCAACCTCGACGCAATCCCCAACATGGCGAATCTTGATCCGGTGTTCTACCCAGCTCCTTATGACCCAACGGGCGCCTACACCGCCGCCTACCAGTGGGGGACAACGGGTCTTGGTGTTGACCTCACTGTGCTCGGTGAAGACACCCCTCGCACATGGGGGCTCATCTTTGACCCTGAATTGTCGGCCAACTTTGGCGGAAACATCACGCTGCTGAACGACCCCCGTGAAACCCTCGGTGCAGCATTGAAGTACCTCGGCTACTCGCTGAACACGACAAGCGCTGAAGAGCTTGACGAGGCGAAAGCAGTGGTGGCTGACGCTGTTGCTCGAATCGCAGCGTTCGACTCCGATCAGTACGACGAACTGCTTGTTTCCGGCCAGACTCAGGTCGCGCACGGATATTCGGGCAACATGCTGTACGGAATTTATGACGCTGAGAATCCAGACGACTACACCTACTTCGTTCCTGACGAAGGTGGCACGATCTGGACTGACAACATGGCTCTTCCGTTTGACGCACCACACCCGTGTACTGCTCACACCTTCATTAACTTCATTCTTGACGCAGAGAATGGAGCGGCACTGACGAACTGGAACCTCTATGGCAGCCCGAATGCTGCCTCTGAGCCGTTCATTGACGCTGAAGTGTTGGAGAACGAGATTGTGTACCCGGCAGATCGCTCGAGGCTCGAGTTCATTACAAACACGGGTGACTTCGAGACGAACTTCTCAGACGCATTTAGCGAGGCCAAGGGCTGATTCAGTCTTTGGTGAGAACTCAGTGAGAATGGCCCGCTGCGACTAGCAGCGGGCCATTTTGCTTGCTAAACCTGTCGTCATGGAAGAGTTACCTCCACCCACACTCCCTTCTCATGAGGCGGTTGCGTACGCAGAAGAGGCTCCCCGCCGCCGTCGACGTCCTCCGGTCGCTGTGGCAATTTTGTTGCTGATTGCACTTGCCTTTGCCGGAGGAGCGGTCGTTGATCGGTCGATTGGTGATAACGCAAGTGTGACGGTCGAAAACGACCTCGATGTTGTTGACGGCGACACTCAGACGAACGACTCAGGTACTGATTCGCAAGAATCTGTCCCGGCATCTGCTGCAACGAGCCCGTCCGAGTCAGAATTTGCATTCAATATTGGGCCAGAGCGACCAGGACAGTTTGACCGCATCAATGTTGCCGCTGTTGCCGCACAGGTTGGTCCAAGCACCGTCACCGTGATGGCTGAACTCCAAACCGGCTTTGGTCAGAGCGGATCGGTTGGAACGGGCATCATCGCAACCTCCGATGGTGAAATCGTGACAAATGCTCATGTAGTTGAAGGAGCAACATCGCTTCGTGTTCGCCTCGCAGGTGAAACCGAACCACGACCGGCAACTCTGCTGGCAATTGATGTCGGTAACGATCTCGCCCTGCTCGACATTGAGGGAGAGGGATTCCCCGCAGCAACCTTTGCCCGTCCGGGGTCAATACGTCTCGGTGACGAAGTTGTTGCCATTGGATTTGCACTAGACCTCGATGGGGCTCCAACGGTGACACTTGGAATTGTGTCAGCCCTGAACCGAACTCTTGTCACCGATATGGGTGCCCTCGATGGACTCCTGCAGACCGATGCGGCGATTTCATCAGGAAATTCCGGTGGACCATTGGTGAACGCAGCTGGAGAAGTCGTTGGAATAAATACTGCGGTTGCCCGTGGCTCCTCCACAATGGCAGCCTCAAACATTGGTTTCTCGATCTCGGTCGATGAAGCACTTCCAATCTTTGAGCAATTACGGAAACAATCGCGTGGCGAACCACGCGAAGAAGGATTTCTTGGAGTTGCTCTCGACGAACGCACCGACGGAGGCGTCGGAGCAGTAATTCGCGACGTCAACATTGGGACACCTGCAGCGGCTGCGGGTCTGAAGGCCGGTGACATCGTTGTGGCTGTTGACGGTGCCACAGTTGAGGGTGCAGCAGGGCTAATCGCTGCAATTCGAGACCTAGAACCCGGTGATTCAGCAAATATCACCGTGCAACGCGGCGACGAACGACTCAATGTCGTCGCAGAACTTACCTCTCGACCGACCTCTTGAGATGGAAGCAAAGCGGTAAAGGTTGCAACCGGCACGAATGCCGATAGCGTTTCGAACTTGTGCCTAGCTCAGGTTTGGCACAAACGACAAATGATGTCCGTGTGAGCCCGGAAACGGGGACCTCACGGCGACCTCCAAACCCGTGCTCCGCAACTTCGGTTGGCGGAGCACTTGCGTGAAGCCCTTCCGGGAGGCTCACGTGAACTCAACCGGAATGTACACGTGTGGATAGCCCGCAAGGGCTCGATCAACCAAAGGAAGCCGTTATGGCACAAACAGCGATCGTTGGCGAGAAAGTCGGCATGACCCAGAAGTGGGTTGATGACCGCATGCTCGCCGTGACCGTGCTCCGTGTGGAGCCAATGCGGGTGGTGCAAATTAAGACCACCGAGCGCGATGGCTACACGGCACTGCAGGTCACATACGGGCACCGAGATGCCCGCAAACTCAACCAACCTGATGCAGGTCACTTTGCTAAGGCTGGTGTTCAGCCAGGCCGGCGTCTCGTCGAAATTCGTCTCGATTCTGTCGACGGTTTCGAGGTTGGACAGGAAATCACCGTCGATCAGTTCACCGTAGGCGACCGAATTGACGTCACCGGAATCAGCCGCGGCAAGGGCTTCGCAGGAACGATGAAGCGTCACAACTTCAAGGGTCAGCAAGCCAGCCACGGTAACCACCGGAAGCACCGTGCTCCCGGGTCAGTGGGTGCTGGTTCATTCCCAGGACGAGTCATCAAGGGAATCAAGATGGCTGGCCACATGGGTCACGAGCAGGTCACCACCCAAAATCTTGAAGTTGTCGAAGCCGACGTCGAGCGTCAGGTCATGCTCGTCAAGGGATCAGTTCCCGGCCCAAATGGTGGGCTCATCGAGGTTCGCAATGCCGTCAAGTCTGCAGTGAAGGGATCGTGAGATGGCGACGCTGAAGATGAAGAATGCTGCAGGAAAAGAAGCCGGATCAGTCGAACTCGACGATGCCGTCTTCGGAGTGCAGCCAAATGTCCCGGTGATGCACCAAGTTGTCACCGCTCAACTCGCAGCTCGTCGCTCTGGCACCCAGAGCACCAAGACTCGCAGCGAAGTCCGTGGTGGTGGGGCAAAGCCTTACCGCCAGAAGGGCACCGGTAACGCCCGCCAGGGTTCGATCCGTGCACCACATTTCAGCGGCGGTGGTATTGCGCTCGGCCCGAAGCCACGCAAGTACAACCAGCGCACCCCAAAGAAGATGGTTCGCCTCGCACTTCGGTCAGCGCTGTCAGACCGTGCGAATGAAGGACGCGTCACCGTCATTGACTCATGGTCATTTGCTCAGCCGAGCACGAAAGAGGGTGTCAAGACCCTCGCAGCACTCGGAATTGAAGGTCGGGTCCTGATTGTTCTCGGTGCAGGCGACGAGACCGCTGCAATGAGCTTCCGGAACATTCCAGAAGTGCAACTCATCGCAGTGCAAGAGCTCAACGCATATGACGTGCTCTGTAACGATCACATCCTGTTCACCTCAGCCACGCTGCCATCAGCAGCTGCTCCAAGCGAAAGTGTTGGTGAGTGATGAAAGATCCTCGCGACATCATCATCGCCCCGGTGGTCTCTGAGAAGAGCTACGCCGCAATGGAATCCGGTGTGTACACGTTCAAGGTGGCCAGCAGTGCCAGCAAGCCAGAGATTCGCGATGCAGTCGAGTCAATCTGGGGTGTTGAAGTACTCAAGGTCAACACGATCAACCGGAAGGGCAAGTCCACCCGAGTACGCAATTCGAACCGTCGAGGCTCAAAGCCCGATAGCAAGCGTGCCATCGTCACCCTGGCAGCGGGCGAAATCCCGTTGTTCGAGAACTGAGGACATCATGGCTATTCGTTCACGCCGTCCAACGAGCCCAGGCCGTCGTTTCCAGACGTCCTCGGACTTTTCTGACATCACCAAGGGCTCACCAGAGCGCACGCTGCTCGCGCCATCAAGCAAGTCGGGTGGTCGTAACAACTACGGACGTAAGACCTCACGCCATCGCGGCGGTGGGCATAAGCGCCGTTACCGCGTCGTCGACTTCCGTCGTGTGAAAGACGGTGTTGCCGGTCGCGTTGCGGCAATTGAATACGATCCAAACCGTACGTGTCGTATCGCTCTCATCCATTACACCGATGGTGAGAAGGCATATATCTTGGCTCCGAAGGGCCTCACCGTTGGCGACACTGTCATGAGCGGTCAGGGCGCCGACATTCGTCCTGGCAACGCAATGCCACTTCGTTACATCCCTGTCGGTACGGTCGTTCACAACGTTGAACTCCGCCCGGGTCAGGGTGGCAAAATCGGCCGTTCCGCCGGTATTGCCGTCCAGCTTGTAGCGAAAGATGGCGACTTTGCCACGCTCCGTATGCCATCAACTGAGATGCGCCGTGTGCTCATCGACTGTCGCGCAACGGTCGGTGAAGTTGGCAACTCAGAACACGAACTGGTGAAGATCGGTAAGGCCGGTCGTAACCGCTGGAAGGGCGTGCGCCCTCAGACTCGTGGTGTTGCAATGAACCCAGTCGACCACCCGCTCGGTGGTGGTGAGGGTCGCACATCAGGTGGTCGTCCCGCCGTTTCACCATGGGGTAAGCCAGAGCGCCGTACCCGCAACAAGAACAAGTCGAGTCAGCAACTCATCGTCCGTCGCCGTCGCACCGGCAAGGGCCGTCGGTGAGTCGGGGAGAGGTAGAAACACATGTCTCGTAGTCTTAAGAAGGGAGCGTTCGTCGACGGCCATTTGTTGGCAAAAGTCGATGCTCAGAACGCTGCAGGAGAGCGCAAAGTGATCAAGACCTGGTCGCGCCGCTCCACCATCATTCCTGACATGGTCGGGCACACGATCGCCGTTCATGACGGTCGCAAGCACGTCCCGGTGTATATCACCGAGTCGATGGTTGGTCACAAACTCGGTGAGTTCAGCCCAACCCGCACCTTCAAATTCCACGCCGGACAGGAGAAGGGGGCACGTCGCTAATGACCGGTCCAAAGCTCAACGAAAAGGCGATGGTCGCAGGAGAGCGCTCAGGCACTCGTGCCGTCGCCCGTCACGTCCGCTCGTCAGCATCAAAGGCTCGTGTCGTCCTCAACCTCATCAGAGGCCTTGACGTTCGCTCAGCCGATGAAGTTCTCATGCTCACCGAGCGCGGTATTGCTCGTGACATCCGTAAGGTCCTTCGCTCCGCTGTGGCAAATGCTGTCAACAATGACGAGCAGGATGCTTCAGAGTTGTATGTGATCGCATGCTTCGCTGACGAAGGTTCAACACTTCGCCGCTTCCGTCCACGGGCACGTGGCCGTGCAACACGCATTCGCAAGCGCACCTGTCACATCACCGTGATCGTCGCTCGTATGAGTGACGAGCGTCTTGCAGTCATTCAGGCCCGCGCCGAAGGAGCGTCAGCGTCTGCCCAGGCAAGCCGTCAGGCTCGTGTTGAGCGCAGCCGCCAGCGTGCCGAGGAGGCCAAGGGCGCAATTGACGCTGTTGAAGAGGTTGAAGACGACATCATCGAAGAGGCCTCAGATGCCGATGTGGCTGAAGATGCAGATGTCGCCGAGGTTGCTGAAGACGTAACCGAAGAGGCTGATGACGCAGCCGAAACCGAAGTTGCCGAAGAGGCAATAGCAGAATCCGAGACCGACGATGACGCCGGCGCCGAAGAGGAGCAGAACTGATGGGTCAGAAGATCAATCCTTATGGCTTCCGCCTCGGCGTAAGCACCGATTGGAAGAGCCGCTGGTTCAGCGATCGTGATTACAAGCAGTACCTCACCGAGGACTGGCAGATTCGCGATACGGTGATGGAGCGTCTCGAGACTGCGGCAATCAGCCGAATCGAGATCGAACGCACCCGTGACAAGCTCCGCGTCGACATTCACACTGCCCGCCCTGGCATCGTGATTGGTCGTAAAGGTGCCCAGGCAGACGAGCTTCGCCAGATGATCACCAAGATCACTGGTAACCCTCGCATCCAGCTCAACATCGTTGAGATCAAGACCCCTGAACTCGATGCTGCACTCGTCGCCCAAGGCGTTGCAGACCAGCTCGCCAATCGCATTGCCTTCCGTCGTGCGATGAAGCGTGCAGTTCAAAACGCACAGCGTGCTGGCGCACTCGGTATTCGAGTGCAGTGCTCTGGCCGACTTGGTGGCGCTGAGATGAGCCGTACCGAGTGGTACCGCGAGGGTCAGGTGCCATTGCACACCCTCCGTGCCGACATCGACTACGGATTCCGTGAGGCCAAAACTGCTAACGGTCGTGTGGGCGTCAAGGTCTGGCTCTACAAGGGCGAGATCCTTCCATACCGCTCGAGCAACGACGACAAGATTGCCCGTGAGGCCGCAATGGCTGTTGGCGAGACCTCTGGTCAGGCTTCAGACATCGGTCGCAAAGTCGTGTCCTCGGCCGGCCCGCGTGCGGCGGCAGAAGATTCCGAGCCAGCTCCACTCGTCCGTGAGGCCGACCCAGAGCTTGAGAAGTTGCTCGACGAAGAAGAGACCATTACCCGTCAGACGCGCGAAGCGCATGAGACCCCGCACTTCCGCGGCGACGACTGAGGGGATAGGAGTTCATCATGTTGATGCCCCGCAAGGTTGCACACCGTAAGCACCACCGTGGCCGTACCCGTGGTATGGCAAAAGGTGGAACCGAGTTGGCCTATGGCGAATACGGAATCCAGGCGCTCGAACCAGGCTGGCTCACCGCCCGTCAGATCGAGGCTGCCCGTATTGCGATGACCCGCTCTATCAAGCGTGGCGGCAAGGTCTGGATCAATGTGTTCCCAGACAAGCCAGTGACGAAAAAACCAGCCGAGACCCGCATGGGTTCGGGCAAGGGAAACCCAGAGTTCTGGGTCGCTGTTGTTCGACCAGGTCGCGTGCTGTTCGAGCTTTCCTTCCCGAACGAGGAGCAGGCCAAGATCGCGTTGAATAAGGCGATCCAGAAGCTCCCGATCAAAGCTCGAATCCTTACCCGCGACGAGCAGATCTGAGAATTGTCATGGCACGAAAGAATGACTTCAACGACATGGATTTGGCCGGCCTCGCAGAGGAACTCCGAGCCAGCAAGCATGAGGCACTTAACCTGCGGTTCCGCAACGCAACCGGCCAGCTTGAGAAGACCTCAGAGATTCGCGCCGTTCGCCGGCGTATCGCCCGTATCAACACCGTGATCCGTCAGCGTGAGATCGCTGCGGCTGAGGCAGAGAGCTGAACCAATGAGTGAGACCAGCACCACAAGGGCTGCCCGCAAGGTACGCGAAGGCATCGTCACATCGAATGCGATGGACAAGACGGTTGTCGTCACAGTGACCGACCGCGTCCGCCATGCCCGTTACAACAAGTTCGTCATGCGCACCAAGAAGTTGCATGCTCATGATGAAGCCAACGACGCAGGAGTTGGCGACAAAGTCCGAGTCATGGAGACCCGCCCGCTTAGCAAGAACAAGCGCTGGCGGCTCGTAGAGATCGTGGAGCGTGCACGATGATTCAGCAGGAGAGCCGCCTTCGAGTGGCTGATAACAGCGGCGCGAAAGAAGTGCTCTGCATCAAGGTTCTCGGTGGCACCCGTCGCCGCTATGCCTCGATCGGTGACATCTTTGTTGCGACCGTCAAGGATGCAATCCCAGGTGCTGGTGTGAAGAAGGGTGACGTTGTGAAGTGCGTCGTCGTTCGCACGAAGAAGGAAAAGCGCCGCCCAGATGGCAGCTACATCCGCTTCGACGAGAACGCTGCGGTCATCATCAAGGACGATCTCACACCTCGTGGAACCCGTATTTTCGGACCAGTCGGTCGTGAGCTTCGTGACAAGCGCTTCATGCGCATCGTTTCACTTGCGCCGGAGGTGATCTGATCATGAAGATCCGTAAGGGAGACACTGTTCTTGTCATCGCTGGTAAGGACAAGGGCAAAGAGGGCACCGTTGATCGTGTGCTCCCGAAGCAGAACAAGGTCGTGGTGACCGGCGTGAATACCGCCGTGCGCCACCAGCGTCCACTTCGTGCAAACGAGCAGGGTGGCCGTATCGATAAGGACATGCCGATCGATGTTTCGAACGTCATGCTCGTTCACAATGGCAAGCCAGTGCGCGTCGGATACCGCGTGGAATCTGACGGCAGCAAAGTGCGCATTGCCCGACCAAGTGGTGAGGTAATCAAGTGAGCACATTGACTCAGCCACGCCTCAAGGCGAAGTACAACAACCAGATCAAGAGTGATCTTCAAGCGTCGCTGTCGATTGACAACGTGATGCAGATCCCGAAGATTGACAAGATCGTGATCAACATGGGTGTCGGTCGAGCCGCACAGCAAGCATCGCTGCTAGAAGCTGCTGTTGCCGACTTGACATTGATTTCGGGTCAAAAGCCAGCCGTCACGATTGCGACGAAGTCCATCGCCGGTTTCAAGCTTCGTGAGGGTCAGGCCATCGGTTGCAAGGTGACCCTTCGCGGTGACCGTATGTGGGAATTCTTTGATCGCCTAATCGCTGTCGCAATTCCTCGTATCCGTGACTTCCGTGGACTCCCAGCCCACTCATGGGACGGGCACGGCAACTACACGTTCGGTCTCTCCGACCAGACCGTGTTCCCGGAAATCAACGCAGACAAGGTTGAGAACCCCCGTGGTATGGACATCACCATCGTGACGACCGCAACCACCGATGCCGAAGGCCGTGCGCTTCTTGACGCATTTGGTTTCCCGTTCAAGCAGGGAGCCGACGCTGACAACGCACCACGCCGCAAGAAGAATCGTCACCCGCAATTCCGCGGTGGCAAGAAGAAGTGACCTGAGCGACGAATCGAAGAGGACGACGTAGATCTCATGGCCAAGAAAGCCCTAATTAACAAATCGAACGGTACGCCAAAGTACAAAGTGCGTGCATACACACGCTGCCGCCGCTGTGGCCGTCCCCGTTCGGTGTTTCGCAAGTTTGGACTCTGCCGTGTTTGCCTTCGTGAGATGGCACACGCTGGAGAGATCCCCGGCCTGACCAAGTCGAGCTGGTGAGAGGAGCGCAACGATGCTGACAGATCCCATCGCTGACATGCTCACCCGTGTTCGTAACGCGAACACAGCGATGCATGACACCGTGACAATGCCGTCATCAAAGCAGAAGGTCGCGCTGGCCAAGCTGCTAGAGGCCGAGGGTTACATCTCGAGCTTCACTGTGGCACCTTCTACGAAGGGCCCAGGTGAGGTATTGACCATCACGATGAAGTACTCAAGCGAGCGTGACCGGACGATTTCCGGCCTTCGCCGAATTTCTACCCCAGGCCTCCGCGTGTACCGCAAGGCTGACTCGGTCCCACGCGTTCTTGGTGGACTCGGGGTGGCTGTCCTGTCCACGAGCCACGGGCTCATGACCGACCGCGAGGCGCGTCGCCAAAAAGTTGGTGGCGAAGTCCTTTGCTACGTCTGGTAACAGGCGAGCTGAAGGAGAGACGACATGTCACGAATTGGTAAAGCACCTGTTGCGGTTCCGAGCGGAGTTGAAGTTTCCGTTAGTGGTCGCACCATCACCGTGAAGGGCCCAAAGGGCTCCTTAAGCCGAGATATCCCAGGACTTATTGAGGTCGCCCAAGAGGAGGGATCACTTACGTTCTCTCGCCCCAATGATGAGCGTGAAAACCGTGCGATGCACGGCCTCGTTCGCAGCCTCGTCAACAACATGGTGACCGGGGTGACCGAGGGATTCAAAAAGGAACTCGAGATTGTTGGCGTTGGATACCGCGCTGAAGCGCAAGGTCCAAATGCCCTTCGCCTCAACCTCGGATTCAGCCATCCAGTCAATATTGCTGCACCGGAAGGGATCTCGTTTGAAGTTCCCGCTCCAACGCAGGTGATTGTTTCTGGAATTGACAAGGAAGTCGTTGGTCAAGTGGCCGCTGACATCCGCAGCATTCGTAAGCCAGAGCCCTATAAGGGCAAGGGTGTCCGCTATGCCGGCGAGCGCGTGATGCGCAAAGCCGGTAAGGCCGGCAAGAAGTAAGCCGGAACGTAAAGGAACACATCGATCATGAGTGATATCGCAAAGGCCCGCCGCAAGGGTCGCATCACCCGCCATCGCCGGGTGCGCAAAAAGATCAGTGGTACTGCTGCTCGTCCACGTTTGGCTGTCCACCGCTCGAATCGTCACATCACCGCTCAGGTCATTGACGATGAGACCGGCCGCACGATCGCCGCCGCATCTTCAGTTGAGCCTGCTCTTCGTTCAGACAAGACAGGATCAGTTGCAGCAGCGTCAAAGATTGGTGCTCTCGTCGCTGAGCGAGCACGCGCCGAAGGTGTTACCGCTGTGGTCTTTGACCGCGGTGGAAACCTCTATCACGGCCGCATCGCAGCGGTCGCAACCGCCGCCCGTGAAGCAGGTTTGGAGTTCTGATGGCAGCACAACACAACGACAGTAACAATCAGTCAGAAAATGACGGCGGTCTCCGCGAGTCTCGTGTCATCACTATCAACCGTGTTGCAAAGGTTGTGAAGGGTGGACGTCGGTTCGCATTCACCGCTCTTGTGGTTGTTGGCGACGGCAACGGACGTGTCGGACTCGGGTATGGAAAGGCCAAGGAAGTTCCGTTGGCAATCCAAAAAGGAACCGAGGATGCAAAGCGCAACCTCTTCGAGGTTCCTCTCGCTGGTTCGACAATCATTCACACTGTCACGGGCGTTACCGGTGGCGGCAAGGTGCTGATGAAGCCAGCAGCTTCTGGTACCGGTGTGATTGCCGGTGGTGCTGCACGCATCATTCTCGAAGAGGCAGGCGTCCACGACATCTTGTGTAAGTCGCTTGGCTCCGCGAATCACATCAACGTGGCTCGCGCAACGATCGCCGGATTGAAATCACTTCAGCGTCCTGACGAAGTTGCGAAGCGCCGTGGCATTCCTGCGGACACCTTCGTGCCAAAGGGCTTGTTGAAAGCATATGAAGAACGTCAGAAGCAGAATGCTGCTCCTGCTGCTACTGGAGGTGACCAGTGAGCGAGAAGCAGATCAGCGTGACTCAGGTCCGCTCAGCGATCGGTCAGAAGCCTAAGGCTCGTGGAACACTGCGTGCCCTCGGTCTTGGTCGTATTGGAAAAACGAACACACTTCCCGATCGTCCAGAGGTTCGCGGCATGTTGAATCGCGTCCCTCACTTGATCGAGATCTCAGAAAGCGGTGAATGATTATGCGCGTCGATGAACTCGCACCAGCACCAGGATCAAACAAGAGCGCCAAGCGCGTTGGACGCGGTATTGGCGGCAAGGGTGGCAAGACTGCAGGTCGTGGAACCAAGGGACAGCGCGCTCGTAACACCGTGCGTCGTGGTTTCGAGGGTGGCCAGATGCCACTCAAGCAGCGTGTACCAAAACTGAAGGGCTTCAATAACCCATTCCGTGTCGAGTACAGCCCGGTCAATCTCCACCAGCTCGAGAAGTTGGGCGCAAGCACAGTTGACATTGATGCACTTGTTGCGGCCGGTCTCGTCCGTAAGGGAGCCTTCGTGAAGGTTCTCGGCTATGGCGAGCTTTCCATCAAGGTTTCTCTTTCCGTTCACGCAATTTCCGCTGCTGCTCGCTCAGCAGTTGAAGCAGCTGGCGGAGATGTCACCATCGTTCCTCTCCCACATGAGGGTGAGGGCAAGGCCGGTCGTCCTGCGGTTAAGGGCAACCAGTTCGCAAACCGCTGATATCTGATCGGGAGGCAGCGATTCCATCATGATCGCCAACATCAAGAACATTCTGAAGATCGAGGACCTTCGTAACAAGATTCTCTTTACGCTGATGATCGTCGGTCTGTATCGGGTCGGAGCAGCAATTCGCGTACCGGGTGTTGACCCGCTTGCGATTGAGCAGCTTCGCGCTGGTGCTCAAGACGGTGCGCTCGGTCTATTCAACTTGTTCTCTGGTGGCGCTTTCGAGAGTTTCTCTGTATTCGCTCTGGGAATCATGCCCTACATCACGGCGAGCATCATTATGCAGATCCTTGGTGTTGTGATTCCGAAGCTGGAAGAGCTACAGCAGCAAGGTGCTGTTGGACAACGCAAGATCACTCAGTACACCCGTTACGTAACCGTGACCCTTGCGCTGCTTCAAGCGACCGTGCTCGTATTTTTGTTCGGAAACGGCGGAGGCGGGGCGTTCTATTCGGCGGTGCAGGCACCTTCGGTGCCGCTTCTCCCAGATGGCATTTGGCCACGTGGATACCTCATCATTCCAACGCTCGTTGTTGGAACCGCAGTGCTGATGTGGTTTGGCGAACTCATCAGCCAACGTGGAATTGGAAATGGCATGTCGATGGTCATTTTCGCATCCGTTGTCGCCGGCATCCCGTCGGGCTTTTACTCGATTTTGTTGCAGAACAAAGTGTTCTGGTTCGTGATGATGGTGTTGCTTTCTGTGGCGATCATCGCTGCAGTGGTCTACGTAGAACTTGGGCAACGTCGCATTCCCGTGCAGTTTGCAAAACGGGTCGTAGGGCGGCGGATGATGGGTGGCCAAAACACCTATATTCCGCTGAAGGTCAACCAGTCAGGCGTTATCCCGATTATCTTCGCCTCTTCGTTGCTACTACTTCCGGCAATTCTTGTGAGCTTCTTAGGTAACGCATCAGCTGATAGTTGGCGAGGCCGTATCCAGGGCTACGTCGACCAGTACATCTTGAATAGTCAAAATGCGGTGTACATCGCGCTGTTCGCCGTGCTTATCATCGCCTTTGCCTACTTCTATAACTCGATCGCATTTGACCCAGTTCGTCAGGCAGACCAAATCCGCCGACAGGGTGGCTTCATTCCCGGAATTCGACCCGGCCCGCAGACCGAGGAATATCTTGCGAAGGCGGTGAACCGCATCACCCTTCCGGGAGCAGTGTTCATTGCATGTATCGCCATTCTTCCTTACATCTTGCTGTGGGCTGCTGGTGTCAGCACCTTCGGCTTCGCTGGTACAAGCATTCTCATTTCGGTCGGTGTCGCACTTGAGCTGATGCGTCAAATTGACTCACAGTTAATGCTGCGCAATTACGAAGGCTTCCTCAAGTAGTCGGTCCCGATTCATGCCGGGAGCACGTCTCATCATCCTCGGTCGCCAAGGCGCCGGAAAGGGCACGCAATGCGTGCGCCTCTCGCGGCATTTTGTTGTACCTCACATCTCTACTGGCGATATGTTGCGCGCTGCTGTACGCGAACGCACGCCGCTGGGGGTTGTTGCTGCAGAGATCATGGACGCCGGGGGTCTCGTCGATGACGAAACGATGGTTGGCATTGTCAACGAGAGGCTGTCTAAGCCTGACACCATGAGCCGCGGGTACATCCTCGATGGTTTTCCGCGGACGGTCGGCCAAGCTGAGGCTCTGGCGGGGATCACCGAAGATCTTCCAATCGATGTGGTCATCGACCTTGATGTGCCACGCGAAATTGTTCTTGACCGCATCTCGTCTCGGCGAGTTTGCCAAGACTGCGGAACGAATTACACAAGTTCAGGCGACGATCCGTCGCCATGGATCTGTGATGTGTGTGGCGGCGACGTCACACAACGCGGCGACGACACACCAGATGCGGTGAATCGTCGTCTCGATCTCTACGAAACACAGACCGCTCCACTCATCGAGTTCTACGGATCTCGGGGGCAGTTTGCAGTAGTGAACGGGGTAGGGCACCCCGACCACGTGTTTAAACGACTTACTGAAGTTGTAGAGAGCCGTCGGAAACCGAGATGATGTCACCATTGGTGTTGTCGTCTCACGCCGATAGCATTGCCCGTCGGCCCGTGTCTGAGTACTCGGAGGCAGGCCAAAACGTTGACCAAGTCGGTCAACGCCTACATTAGTCCGCCCCGCGGTTTCGGCCGCGACAATTAAGGAGAATCCACTGGCTTCACCGAAAGAAGATGCAATCGTCCTAGAAGGAACGATTCTTGAGTCGCTGCCCAACGCGATGTTCCGTGTTGAGTTGGAAAATGGCCACAAAGTGTTGGCCCACATCTCAGGAAAGATGCGGATGCACTACATCCGAATCCTCCCTGGCGACAAGGTGCAAGTGGAACTCACCCCATACGACCTCACCCGAGGTCGTATCACGTATCGCTACAAGTGAGAGAAGAACGCAGTGAAGGTCCGACCGAGCGTCAAAAAGATGTGTGAAAAGTGCCGTGTGATTCGTCGCCACGGCCGGATCCGAGTGATCTGTGAGAACCCGCGCCATAAGCAGCGCCAAGGCTGAAAGATAAACGGAGAGCAGTAAACGATGGCACGTATCGCCGGTATTGACATTCCCCGCGACAAGCGGTTGGAAGTTTCTTTGACGTACATCTTTGGGATCGGTCGCACCACTGCGATTCGCATCTGCGAAGACAACGGTCTTGACCGTAACGCACGAGTTTCGTCACTCACTGAGGACGAGGTCAACAAGATTCGTTCATGGGTCGACTCGAATCTCACGATTGAGGGTGACCTTCGTCGTGACATTCAGAATGACATCAAGCGCAAGATCGAAATTGGGTGCCACCAAGGTGTTCGTCACCGCAAAGGGCTACCCGTCCGTGGGCAGCGCACCCACACCAACGCCCGTACCCGCAAGGGACCAAAGCGCACTGTTGCTAACAAGAAGAAGGCTGTGAGGTAGTAATGGCTAAGACAAAGCCAGGTGGCCGTCGGCCACGTAAACGCGATCGCAAGAACGTTTCCGTGGGTGTCGCACACGTCAAGAGTTCATTCAACAACACCATCGTGTCGATCACCGATGTCGATGGAAATGTCATCTCATGGGCATCATCGGGTGCAGTAGGATTCAAAGGTTCTCGTAAGAGCACACCGTTCGCTGCACAGCTTGCAGCCGAGCGTGCTGCTAAAGCCGCGCAAGAGCATGGTGTTCGTCGAGTTGAGGTCGAAGTGAAGGGTCCAGGATCTGGACGCGACACTGCAGTTCGCTCACTTCAGAATTCAGGCATTGAGGTCACGACCATCAAGGACGTCACCCCAATTCCTCACAATGGTTGCCGCCCACCGAAGCGTCGGAGGAACTGACATGGCTCGCTACACCGGCCCCAAGGTCCGCACATCTCGCCGCCTCGGCGTCAATATCTTCGAGAACGAGAAGGGTCGCCGCGCAATGGAGCGTCGCCCCTTCCCACCTGGTGTGCACGGCCGTACCCGCCGTCGCAATGCAGGTTCCGAGTATTTGGCTCAAATGCAAGAGAAGCAGAAGGCGAAGTACATCTACGGCGTTCTCGAAAAGCAGTTCAAGAAGACCTACAACGAGGCGAGTCGCCTCCAAGGTCCAACTGGTGAGAACCTACTCATCCTTCTTGAGTCACGTCTCGACAATGTCACCTACCGTGCTGGTTGGGCATCAACCCGTCCACAGGCACGCCAGTTCGTCAACCACGGCTTGATTCACGTCAACGGTCGCCGGGTCGATATCCCGTCATACCGGGTTCGTAAAGGCGACGTTGTCACCTTGTCGCCAAAGGCCGCACAGATGATCGTCGTGCAGCACAACATGGATACCAATGACCGTTCACTCGTCGGTTGGCTAGAGACTGCGGATGGCGGCAAGCAAGTCACCGTGCGCGACCTCCCACAGCGTGATCACATTGACGTACCCGTCCGCGAATCGCTCATTGTTGAGCTCTACTCGAAGTAATCGTTCTAGGAAAGGAATCGGTAGACATGCTTGTCATGCAGCGCCCCTCAGTGCAAGCCCTCGGCGAGGTCGTCTCCGACGGCAACGGCCAACGTCAGCAGTTCGTGATCGAACCGCTCGAGCCGGGCTTTGGACATACCCTCGGCAACTCACTCCGTCGTACGCTCCTGTCCTCAGTGCCAGGTGCAGCCATCACGATGGTGCGTTTTGACGATTCACTTCATGAGTTCGACACGATCAGCGGAGTAGTTGAAGATGTCACTGACATCATCCTCAACCTCAAAGACATCGTGATCAGTTCTGATGCAGAGGAAGCAGTCATGCTTCGCCTTGATGCGAAGGGTCCCGGATCGGTCACCGCCGGAGATATCGATTGCCCCGCAGATGTCACCATTTTGAATGGCGACCTCCACCTCGCAACTCTCAATGGCAAGGCTCGCCTCGCAATCGACCTGACCGTCGAGCGCGGCAACGGTTATGCCAGCAGCCAGCGTGACGTAGAGAATCCGGTGATTGGCAATATGCCAATCGACGCAATCTTCTCGCCAGTTCGCCGCGTGAGTTTCGCAGTTGAGCCAACTCGTGTCGGGCAATCAACCGATCACGATCGTTTGGTTCTCGACATCACAACCGATGGCTCGACAAGCCCAAGCGAAGCAATGGCATCAGCCGGAGAAACGCTCCGGACCATCGTTGCCCTTGTTGCTGAACTCAGCGATGAGCCAAAGGGTCTTGCGCTTACCGAAGAGCCCGACACTGCGAGCTCCTCACCTGATCTCGATCTTCCAATTGAAGATCTTGACCTTTCTGAGCGCCCACGCAACTGCTTGAAGCGTGCACAGGTCAACACCGTTGGTGAACTTCTGATGAAGAGCCACGACGACCTGCTCAACATCACCAATTTCGGCCAGAAGAGCCTTGACGAAGTCATCGAGAAACTCGATGAGCGTGGGCTTTCTCTTCGCCCTTGAGATTCTTGAGAACAACGGAGAACTGACATGCCTGGAACCCCACGACGCGCTCGCCGATTTGGTGGCGACGCGGCCCATCAGCGTTTGATGATGGCCAACCTCGCAGCCTCGCTATTTGCTGCAGAAGGCATCACCACGACTGAGGCGAAAGCAAAAGCGCTTCGCCCCATCGCAGAGAAACTCATCACGAAGGCAAAGAAAGCCCAAGATGACAGCCCGATGCGAGTTCATCGGATTCGTCAGATTCAGGGTTATCTCGGCGACCGTGAGATGACGCACAAGCTCGTCAATGAAGTTGCTCCTCGGTATCTCGAGCGCAACGGCGGCTATACGCGCATTTTGAAGCTTGGCACCCGGTCAGGCGACAACGCCGACATGGCTCGCATCGAGCTCGTCTAAACACCTTTGTAGAACGATGACGACCGGGTCCGACTTCCGTCGGGCCCGGTTTGTCGTTTCTTATCGAGGTTCAGCGTTTCGAGGGGCGGCTGAAAGCCCCGGTGTTCGAACCGTCGTTGGTGACCTAAGGAATGCTCTTGAGCAAGTTCTCGGGGGACCGGTCGAGGTGACATTGGCTGGACGGACTGATGCAGGTGTCCACGCGGTTGGACAGGTCATTTCTTGCGATATCCCGTCGACGCACGACCCTGTTGATCTTGCTCATCGGTTATCGAGGATGTGTTCTCCAGATATTGCTGTGCGCTCTGGGGAGTGGGCTGATGAAGATTTCAATGCTCGCTTTTCAGCTTCCTCAAGGTCGTATCGATATCACCTCTGGAATGACTCGGTCGGGAACCCGTTGCTGAGCGATCTCACCTGGCATATTCCGCAGGTGCTTGACCTTGATCGTATGAATCGAGCTGCTCAAGCAATCATCGGCCAGCACGACTTCGCATCATTTTGTCGAGCGCCTGACCCATTGCCTGACGGAACACCGATGTCGCTCGTACGCACGGTTCTCGAAGCGCAATGGAAGATCGCTGATTTTGGCAAATTAGTGACCTTTGATATCACGGGAATGGCGTTCTGTCATCAGATGGTGCGATCGCTTGTCGGCACCATGGTTGACATTGGGTTAGGCCGGTTTGAGCCGCATGAAATGGCAGAAATATTGGACGCAAAGGACCGGCAGCAGGCGGGCCGGGTCGCACCGCCTCAGGGTTTGGTGCTGATGAGAGTCGGCTACGACAAAACCTCAGATTCAGAGAGCGCGCAGTGAGTGTTGGGGAACTACCCGCGATGCCCCTATCCTCTCAGGGTTCAGTGGACGTAAGCTCCACCGGAAAATCGCAAAGAAATGACTGGAATTTGACGTGATGAAGACGTATACACCAAAGGCGAGTGAGATCACCCGTGAGTGGCATGTGGTCGACGCAGAGGGAATGATCCTCGGCCGTCTCTGCACAGAAGTCGCTCGTGTGCTTCGTGGTAAGCACAAGCCGATTTTTGCCCCACATATTGACACTGGTGACCACGTGATCATCGTGAACGCCGACAAGGTTGTGATGACCTCTGGCAAGGAAGGCCGTCAGATGGTGTACCGCCACTCGGGCTATCCAGGTGGTCTCAAGACCGAGTCATTCGCAGAATTCCTTGATCGCAAGCCTGCTGATGCCGTACGCCGTAGTGTTCGTGGCATGTTGCCCAAGGGCCGCCTTGGCCGCCAGCAGATGACCAAATTGAAGGTCTATGCGGGCCCAGATCATCCACATCAGGCACAGTCCCCAACCCCGCTTGCGGTTCCCGGTGCCGCAGCCCGCTGATTGATTCGAGGCAATTGACATGAGCACTCCGCTAACACAAACCACTGGCCGTCGCAAAGAGGCCGTTGCACGTGCCCGACTTCGCGAAGGTTCAGGCGTTGTCACCATCAACGGACGCGCCTTTGACGCATATTTCCCGACAGCAGCTCAGCGGATGGTCGTCTCAGAGCCGCTTAGAGTTGCCGAAGCCGAAGAGCGATTTGATATTGACGCATCAATCCATGGTGGTGGAGTGTCCGGTCAGGCTGCAGCGCTTCGCATGGCGATCGCTCGCTCGCTTGTCGAACTCGACCCAGAGACTCGCCCAGCGTTGAAGCGTGCCGGCCTTCTCACACGTGACTCTCGTAAGAAAGAGTCGAAGAAGTACGGACTCAAGAAGGCCCGCAAGGCTCCTCAATACACGAAGCGCTGACCTGGCGGCCCGATGCGTTTTGGCACCGACGGTGTCCGCGGGAGGGCGCACAGCGAACTCACCGAAGCGATGGCATCCGACCTTGGTCGGGCCATCGCTCGTGTGTTTTTCGGAACTCCAGTGGTGATTGGTGGCGATAGCCGCGAATCAACTCCTGCATTTATCGCCGCGGTTTCAGAAGGGCTGATTGACAGCGGGGCAACTGTTGAAACCCTCGGGATGGTTCCGACTCCAATCGTGGCTGCTGAAGCGGCGAGTCGCCATGCTGTGGGCGTCGTGATCTCGGCTTCCCACAACCCCTACTACGACAACGGAATCAAGGTGTTTGGACCTGGTGGCGTGAAGCTCTCGACTGAGGTCGAAGCACAAATTGAGGACCAGTGGCATTCGGTTACTCCTTCAGAAACTCCGCGAACTGAGTTGGGTTCGCTGGTCCAGGGTGATGTCGATTCCGTTCGAAGTCGATATCTCGAACTGATTCAACGATCCATTGAACATCGGACACTCGACGGCCTTCGGGTTGTCGTTGATGCAGCAAATGGAGCAGCATCAGAGCTCGCTGGTGAGGTCTTTGCGGCGGTTGGGGCTGACGTCATCGTGATCAATGCTGATCCGAACGGAACGAACATCAATGATGAATGCGGGGCAACCCACACCGAAGCCTTGCAGTCAGCTGTGGTGAGTGTTGGAGCCGATGTCGGGCTCGCCCTCGATGGTGATGCAGACCGCCTGATAGCGGTTGATCACGCAGGTCAAGTCGTTGACGGTGATCGAGTGATCGCAATTCTCGCTACCGACATGCGAGCTCGCAACAAACTTGCTGAAGACACAGTCGTGGTTACCGTGATGGCAAACCTCGGCTTTCATCGTGCGATGAACGATGCAGGTATCACGGTTGTCGAGACCCCAGTTGGTGATCGCCACGTTCTTGAAGCCCTCGCCAAAGGTGGGTTCTCACTTGGTGGTGAGCAGTCCGGCCACATCATTATTCCTGAGCACGCAACGACTGGTGATGGGATGTTGACAGGGGTTGTGTTGCTCGATGCTGTTGTGAGGTCGGGTCGTTCGCTGGCTGATCTGTCGGCAGCGTCAATGACGGCGTTTCCGCAGGTGCTGATCAACGTGGAAGTTCCGGTGCGAGGAGAGGTTCCCGAGGACGCAATACGTGGCATTCGCCAACAGTTAGAAGCAGAGCTCGGTGATGACGGTCGAATGTTGATTCGACCGAGCGGTACTGAACCACTTGTGCGAGTGATGGTTGAAGCGGCTCAGCAAGATGACGCCGAACGGATTGCACAGTCTCTGGCTGACGCAGTTCGCACCGCATATGAACCGACTGATGCGCGAGGCAGCGAAGAGTAGGCTGAGCAAATGTGCGGAATTATTGCGGTTCTCAGTCGTCGTACTGACCGCAGCGCGCCCACGACCGCAGAAGTGGTGGCGCTCCTTGAGACTGCCGCCGCATCGGTGGGGTCTAACCCCGCAGAGGCTGCAACGGTTCTCAGTTCACTCGATGCTCTTCTTCGTGGGGTCCCGGGTGTTGTTGCGTTCAAGAACGACGAACATCTTGTTGACATCGTGACCGCGTCACTTGCAACGATCGAAGCACAGGTTGCTGATCTTGAATCAGAGGTTGAGGCAGGAACACGATCCGACACGGACACCATCAGATTGCGTGATGCACTTTGGGCCATCAGTCGCGACCGAATTCGAACAGCTGTGGCGGTACACGCGCTTGCGGGTGACGCCACCGAAGAGAGCTACAACGGATACTTGGCCATTCAGCGAGCACTGTCTGCACTCGACCGGTTGGAGGTGCGCGGTCGTGACTCCGCCGGCATTCAGATCATGGTGAGTGAACATGGCCTGTCGGCAGAAGACTCAACTGTGGCGAGCCAACTTGCTGAACGCAGCCACGACGAACTCTTCCGTTCTGCATCGGTGCGAGAAGTACAGACAGCGAACGGATCGGTACTGTCATTCGTGTACAAGGCGGCGGCCGAGATCGGTGAACTTGGGGACAACACGGCTGTCATCAGGCACGCGGTACAAGCCGACCCGCTGCTGCGCTCTGCGCTGTCGTCGTCAACAGCCAATGTTGTTGTCCTTGGCCACACCCGTTGGGCAAGTATTGGCATCATTTCTGAAGCGAACGCCCACCCGCTAAACAGCGAGGAACTCTCAGGGCAAGGGGGCCCCTACGTCGTCGGTGTTCTCAACGGAGACGTCGACAACCACGCTGACATCACTCGTCGGTTCGAACTCGATATTCACCACCAGATCACGACCGATGCAAAGGTCATTCCAACACTCACCTCAAGAAAAATGTCAGAAGGTCTCGAACCACAAGAGGCATTTCGAAGGGCAGTAAACGAATTTGAGGGGTCGGTGGCGATCGGGGCCATCGCAGCTGACCGTCCTCGTGAGCTCATGCTCGCATTGCGCGGGAGCGGCCAAGGCATCTACGTCGGCCTTGCGGAAGATGGGTACATCGTGGCCAGCGAGCCCTATGGGGTGGTTGAGGAAACGCCGCGGTATGTGCGCCTTGACGGTGAGGCCGGTGGTGAAGTGTTAGTCCTCAACCTTGATGGCGATGACCTCGACGGGTTGGAACGGTATGCCTACTCCGGGGCATCTCTACCGGTCGCATCGGAAGAAGTGGTGACCGCTGAGGTCACCACCCGAGATATTGATCGAGGCGATGCTCCTCATTACCTGCTCAAAGAAATCGAAGAATCTCCAAGATCATTCCGGCGGACCCTGCGTGGACGGGTCAATGAGCGAGATGGCGTACTTGAAGTCGCCCTACCAGAGGAATCAATGCCAACCGTCGTGCGCGAGCGTCTTGCTTCGCGCAAGATTTCGCGTGTTCGCGTCATTGGCCAGGGAACGGCAGCCGTCGCTGGTCAAGGTGTCGCCGCGATTCTTCATGATCTTTGTGATGGTGAACTTGACGTCGACGCAATAACTGCGACTGAGGTTTCTGGCTTTCAACTCAGAGGGGATATGTCTGACACGCTCATCATTGCGGTGAGCCAAAGTGGTACGACCACCGATACGAACAGAACGGTTGACCTATTACGGGCTCGCGGGGCCATCGTGATCGCAATTGTGAACCGTCGAGGAAGTGACCTGGCGGTCAAATCCGACGGCGTGGTGTACACCTCTGACGGACGCGACGTTGAGATGAGTGTTGCCTCGACAAAGGCGTTTTATGCGCAGGTTGCTGCAGGTGCATTGCTTGCCTGTGACATCGCGTCAACCGCAGATGTAGGGAGCCAGGCTCGACGACACCGTCTGTTGAATTCTCTGCAGGAGTTACCAGCGGCGATGACCGCCGTACTTGGTCAGCGTTCAGGTATTGCGGATATCGCAACGAGGACGGCACCATCGAAGCGATATTGGGCGGTTGTCGGTAACGGCCCGAATCTTGTTGCCGCCAACGAGGTTCGGATCAAACTCAGTGAGCTCTGCTACAAGTCGATCGCCGCCGATGTCACGGAGGATAAGAAGCACATTGATCTGTCCAGTGAACCGTTGATCTTTGTGTGTGCAGCGGGCCTTCAGGGTTCGACTGCAGACGATGTTGCGAAAGAGACGGCGATCTTTAGCGCCCATAAGGCAACACCAATCGTGGTGTGTGATGAGGGCCAGACCCGTTTTACATCAGGAACAGTTATTGAGGTTCCATCAGTTGACCCAGCGCTTGGCTTCATCCTGTCGGCGATGGTGGGGCATCTATTCGGTTACGAAGCAGCACGAGCTATTGACCGGTCAGCACTCCCATTACGAGCGGCTCGCGACGTGATCGAGCGTTTAGTCGAGTCAGGTGAAACCGCTGACGCAATTGTCGCCACCGTTGCAGGTGAGATTCAGGCTCACCTTCACGAATTCGAACAAGGTGTCCGCGCCAAGTCGTATGACGGACACTTAGAGGCATCAACTGCTGTTCGCCTCACGGCAGCAATCGGTTACCTACGCTCACGCCGACCAATCGAAGATTTCTCGATTGTGACGGGCAACGTCGGGACTCCAGAACTACTGATCGCTGAAGTTATCGATGCACTGTCGGCGGCGATTGATGAACTCACCCGGCCGATTGATGCAATTAAACATCAAGCGAAGACTGTCACCGTTGGTATTTCGCGAAGCGATTCTGATCTTGTAGAAACTGCGCTGGTTCAGGCAGTCATCAGCCGCGGTGCCGACCGAGATGTCGTGCCATATCGATCGTTGAAGGTCCTTGCCGCACTCGATGCTGCAGTTGCCTCAGTCACCGGAGCAACTCGGTACAGCATCATCGGTGACGCGGTCTCGGTGGTCGACCGTGACGGTGTTGCAATTGGTCTACAAAGTCGTGTCGACAGTGACCCCGCGCTGACTGGCACCAAGCGCTATGTCGCTGAACAGCAGGAAGTGCTCGTTGCACGAGGTCGACGTGATGGACGAACGGTCATTCTCGTGCCCGAAACAAAGGCCGGTGTTTGTACAGGGCTAACCCTGCTTCACGTGGAATTCCATGATCGAATCTCGGTCAATGATGCTCGAACCTGTTTGCAGGGGTACGACAATCGCTATGAACGACTTGTTGACTGGGTGACAGAAACCGAAGGCAAGTTCGACGAGTCGAAACTCAGTGATATTTCAGTGGCTGAGTTACTGATTTCTCCAATTTCAGAAGCCGCCAACCACTGGGTGTCGTGATGATTGGTGTCGGCGTTGATGTGGTCGACATTGAGCGATTTCGTCGCTCGCTTGAGCGGACGCCGTCCATGCGAACACGGCTGTTCACCGATGCCGAACTGGAGTCGCTTGCTGGTCGAGCCGATGATGTTCCTGGGCTAGCCGCTCGCTTCGCCGCTCGGGAAGCATCAATGAAGGCGCTTGGTCTCGGTCTTGGTGCATTTGGATTTCACGATGTATCAGTTGTTCGGGCCGATAGTGGTGCGCCGTCGTTGTTGGTCGTCGGAGTAGCGCAGTCGCTTGCGCTGAAGGCGGGGGTCACCCGCTGGCATCTCAGCTTGTCACACGGCGACAGCGTCGCGATCGCCCAGGTGGTCGCTGAATGACTGCGAACAGCGCTCAGCCACAGCGCTGGTCGGGTGTGGACATTGACACCGACGCAATTGCAGCAAATGTCCGATCACTGGTTGATCTCTGCTCGCCAAGCGCCGTGTGGGCCGTTGTCAAGGCAAACGGTTACGGACACGGTGCGGTGTGGGCCAGTCGAGCTGCGCTTGCGGGCGGCGCCGCTGGAGTTGCCGTTGCACTCACGCAGGAGGCGGTCGAATTGCGCGCTGCGGGCATCGATTCGCGGGTCCTCATTTTGAGTGATCAACCGCACGAGCAATATGACGAATTGTTAGCGGCAGATGCAGAGGTGATGGTGTACCGCCTCGAATCGGTTGACGCTCTTGCTGCAGCTGCGGCTCGTCTTGGAACTACCGCTCGGGTGCACCTGAAGATCGACACTGGGATGCGCCGGGTTGGAGCAGAACCATCAGAGGCTGCTGACATCGTCACGAGAATTGCCGAGGCGTCGGGTGTCGAACTGGTTGGAGTTGCTACGCATCTTGCTACTGCAGATATTCCTGGACATCCAGCGATCGAAGAGCAGATGGAGCGGTTTGTCTCCGTTGTGTCAGGTCTTGATGCAGAGGTTGAACTTCACATCGGAAATTCTGCTGCTGCGATCACGCTTCCCGAAAGTCGTCAGACGTTCGTTCGAACAGGCATCGCGATGTACGGGATTGATCCGTCCGCTGAGGTTCCCCTCAATCGAGCATCGTTTACTGCTGCATTGAGATGGTGGGCTCGGGTGTCGATGGTGAAAGAAGTTGACGAAGGCGTCCATGTGTCGTACGGATGGCGCTATCGAACGTCGTCACCGACGCGGCTTGCGACCGTTCCAGTTGGCTACGCCGATGGAGTGCCGCGTCGTTGGTCTGAGGTAGGTGGGGAATGCCTCATCGGAGGTCGACGACGGCCAGTGGTCGGTGTCGTCACGATGGATCAACTCATTGTTGATCTGGGACCTGCTGATGAATCAGACCTAGTTTCAGTTGGAGATGAAGTGGTGCTCATTGGTTCGCAGGGCGACGATTGCATCAGTGCTGAAGAATGGGCTGATCGATTGGGCACCATCGCCTATGAGGTTGTTTGCCAGATTGGCGAGCGTGTTCCGCGTCACCCAGTCGGCTTGTACGCAAAGCAGTCGTAGCATCGACAGCCGATATGTGGTTCAGGACAACATCTCCGAGTGATACGCAGGCCTTTGCTGCGGCGCTCGCGCGAGTTGTTCGAACTGGTGACACCATCGTGCTGACTGGTGAGATGGGTGCGGGCAAGACCGTTGTCGCGCAAGGAATCGGTGCAGCTCTTGGGGTGACCGAACCGATGACATCGCCAACATTCACGCTCGTAAATACCTACGAGTGTGGCGACCTCACGGTGCATCATGCTGATCTCTATCGGCTTGACCGAACGGTTGAGGTGGCAGACCTCGCATTGAGCGAACTTGCTGAATTTCGTGGGGTCGTGTTGATCGAATGGGGAGAGGCGGCGCTCTCAGAGATTGCCGATTATCTAGAGGTGCACATTGATGTCGACCTTGACGACGAAGAAGGCGCCGTCCGCGAGATCACGATCGACACCGTGGGGTCGAGTTGGGATCGCCGCCATGAGGCGCTTTCTGCTGCCCTGGAGGCATGGTCGTGATCGTCCTTGGAATCGAGAGCGCAACGGAGTCGGTGGGCGTCGCTCTCGCATCCTCAGATGGAGTGCTGGCGAACGTCGAGATTGCTCGTGGCCGACGCCATGCAGAGTCGAGTGTTCCCGGTGTTCAGTTTGTGTGCGAACGTGCAGATGTTGAACTTTCTGACGTTGGTGCAATTGCGATTGACGTTGGACCCGGATTGTTCACAGGTATGCGGGTTGGCATCGCGACCGCAAAGTCGCTTGCAATGGCGCTTGGTATTCCGATGGTTCCACTCACCTCGCTTGAGGTTCTCGCTTCTGGTGAAGTAACAGCCGATGACATCATCGTTCCCGTTGTCGACGCTCGAAAATCAGAGGTCTTCTGGGCCATGTACCGTCGCACTGATCAAGGGATGGAACTGTTGCGGCAGCCAACTGTCGGATCGATTGAAGACCTGGTTGCTGATCTCATGGACCGTGATCAATCTGCGGTGTGCGCGGGAGATGGGGCACACCGATATCGGGTCGAGATCACCGAACGATTCGGTTGCACCATTTCTGGTGCCGCCCATCCATCTGCTTCGGTACTTGCGGTTGAGGGTGTTCGTCGGGCGATTCGAGACGAAACAGTCGAGGAACGCCTTGTCGAACCCGTATACCTTCGCGAGCCTGATGCCCAGATCAACTGGAGCACCCGGCAGGTGAGGCCATGATGCGCCGCCCGGTCATTATCGAAGCGATGAAACGTCGGCACCTTCGGCAGGTGTTGATGATTGAAGCAGCAACCTACGACCGCCACTGGTCGCGACAAGTGTTCATTGACGAACTCGCACAGGTTGGACGAGGTGGACGCCACTACCTGATCGCCCGACGAGGGCGCTCGATTCTGGGATACGCGGGTCTTTGGGTTGTCGACGCGGCAGGGGATACCGAAGCGCATGTCACGAATATCGTCGTGAGCGAGTCGGCTCGCCGTGAAGGGGTCGGCTCAGCGTTGATGATGAAACTTGCCGAACATGCCCGCTCTGTGGGTGCAACTGCGTGGACACTTGAGGTCCGTGCGTCGGCTGAACCGGCACAGGCGATGTACCAACGCTTCGGGTTTGTGCCAGCAGGAATCCGTAAGGCCTACTACGAGCATGGTGAGGATGCTGTTGTGATGTGGTGTCACGGACTCGCAGATGCGGACTACATCGATCGTTGTGCCCACAGGCTGTCAGGAAGGTGTGCGTGATGCCATTTGATGTAGTCGGATCAGACACGGTCATTCTTGGAATCGAGACGAGCTGTGATGAGACTGCGGCTGCGGTTGTGATGGGCGGAAACGACGTGGTGTCATCGGTGGTGTCGAGTCAGATCGATGTTCATGCAGAATTTGGTGGAGTTGTGCCTGAAGTGGCGAGCCGCGCTCACCTCGAATCGATCAACCCGGTTGTCCGTCGAGCAATTACCGACGCGGGAATCGACGAGCGGCGGATCGATGCAATCGCTTGTACGGTCGGCCCAGGGCTGATCGGGGCGCTGCTGGTGGGTGTCTCGTCAGCGAAGGCACTTGCGCTTGCTTGGGATGTTCCGTTTGTCGGGGTGAACCATTTGGAAGCCCATTTGTACGCAAGTTTTCTCGAGGACCCGACCTTGGAATTTCCTCTGGTCGTGCTCCTTGTCTCAGGTGGGCACACGATGCTCATCGAGATGCGTGGGCATGGCGAGTATCAACTGCTTGGCCGGACGATTGATGATGCAGCAGGAGAAGCCTTCGACAAAGTTGCCCGATATCTCGACCTGGGTTATCCGGGTGGACCAGCAATTGATCGTGCCGCCCTCGATGGTGACCCTGAAGCGGTGAGATTTCCTCGAGCAATGATGGATGACGGCCTGAATTTCAGTTTCAGCGGGTTGAAGACATCAGTGGTGAACTTCGTGCGAAAACATCCAGATGCCAGATCCGTCGATATTGCTGCATCTTTTCAACATGCAGTGAGCGACGTGTTAATTCACAAAGCAATGAAAGCCGCTCACCAAGTCGGGGCAACCGGTGTTGTTCTCGGTGGTGGCGTTGCAGCGAACACGCAATTGCGAGCTGACCTTCAAACCGCTTGCACAAAGGCTGGAATTGGAGCATTCCTGCCGAGCCGCGAAATGTGCACAGATAATGCAGCGATGATCGCTGCGGCAGGTTGGCATCGGCTGCGCGCATTGGGGCCAAGTCGCCTTGACATGGGAGCTTTTCCCTCAATGCCGCTAGCAGAAACGGGTATTGCTGATGGTTGAGCGAATCCCAATGAAAATCGGAGATCACGAATTGGCTGCCCCGGTCGTGTTGGCACCGATGGCCGGCGTGACAAACGCCGCGTTTCGGTCGATCTGTCGTCAGCATGCCCCCGGTTTGGTATACGTGAACGAGATGGTGATGTCTGCGGCCATCGTTCATCGAAATGACAAGACAATGCGAATGATGTCATTCGCCCCTGACGAGAACCCGAGGAGCCTCCAGATCTATGGCAGCGATCCCGCACAGTTGGGGCAGGCGGTTCAAATGGTCTGTGAGGAAGGGTTGGTTGATCATGTTGATCTCAACTTTGGGTGCCCCGCAGCGAAGGTGACACGCAAGGGTGGTGGGGCGGCAGTTCCTGCCCGCCCTGCACTGCTGCGAGCAATCGTTCGCGCCGCGGTGCAGTCGGCGGCGCCATTCGGTATCCCAGTTACTGCCAAGTTTCGGATGGGGCTAGATGACTCGTTCAGAACCGACCGTGACGCCGCGCTGATCTGTGCCGATGAGGGTGTTGCCTGGGTCGCAATGCATGCTCGAACGGTTGAGCAGCATTACTCCGGCGACGCCCGGTGGGGTGCGATCACTCAACTTAAAGAAGTTGTTGTCGATGCCGGTCACAACATTCCGGTGCTCGGTAATGGTGACATTTGGGAAGCTCAAGATGCAATCGACATGATGACTCAGACCGGCTGTGATGGTGTGGTGATCGGTCGAGGGTGTCTCGGGCGCCCTTGGTTGTTTTCCGACCTTGTCGAGGCGTTTGCCGGTCGTGAGGTGCCAGCAGCAAGAACGCTGGGTGAGGTCGCTGACGTCATGTTGACGCATGCTCAGGCACTCGTCGATCACTACTCGTCAGATGTGGTGATGAAAAGAGGCAAACGCCTCGATGGCGAGAATTTTGCGATGCGGGATTTCCGCAAGCATGCATCGTGGTATCTCACCGGGTATCCGGTTGGCCCTGAGGCGAGACGACGCTTCTCTCTCGTGTCAACGATCACCGAACTTGAGGATTTGCTCGCCAGCCTCGACCGGTCTTCACAACTCGTTGAAGGTGGTGCTCGAATTCGGCGTGGGCATACGAATGGTCCGATCAAGGTCGCCTTGCCTGAGGGGTTCCTTACAGCAGACGATGCGGATACCGATATGACAATTCCTGATGATGCTCAGGAGATGGCGGTGTCAGGTGGCTGATGTTGTTCTTGCGTCAGGTTCGCCGCGTCGAAAGTCGATGTTGGCTGATCTAGAGGTCGATTTCGTGGTTATTCCCGCCGACGTTGACGAGTCGACAGTTGCGGGGGAGAGTGCAATCGATTACGTGGAGCGTGTTGCGACCCTCAAGGCAATGACGGTGGGCTCGGCGCACCCTTCAGATGTGGTGCTCGCTGCTGATACGACGGTCGACCTTGACGGCACGATTTTGGCGAAGCCAGTTGATGATGACGATGCGAAATTGATGTTGAGATCTTTGTCAGGGAGAGAGCATCTCACTCATACGGCGGTTTGCGTTGCCCGCGCTGGAACAATTGAGACGGCGTTGGTGTCGACCGCTGTGACCTTTCGGGTGCTCAGCGACGATGAGATAAACTGGTACGTCGGTACGGGTGAACCACTCGACAAAGCCGGGGCATACGGGATCCAGGGTCGTGCTGCCAGTTTTGTTGCCTCGATTGCCGGAAGTGTCTCAAACGTTGTCGGTCTGCCATTGGCTGAGACCACTGAACTACTTCGAAAAGCTGGTGTGACGGTTGCTGGATCACGCAAATCGATGAGTTAGCACTCTCGATGTCCGGTTGCTAATTTCCGCTTAGAGCCGTAGCCTTAGCACTCGTCAGTTATGAGTGCTAACGACGTAACTGACTTCATCACATCAACCCCTGTTCACGCCATGGAGGCTTGCAACATGAACCTACAGCCGCTTGATGACCGCATCGTCGTCCAGCCAAATGAGGCAGAGACGCAAACAGCGTCAGGCCTCGTCATCCCCGACACGGCAAAAGAAAAGCCACAGCAAGGCACCGTTCTCGCTGTCGGCCCAGGAAAGCGCGCCGAAGCCAGCGGAGAATTGATCCCGCTCGGCATCAAGGTCGGCGACGTTGTTCTGTACTCGAAGTACGGCGGTACCGAAGTCGCCGTTGATGGAAAAGACCTGCTCGTCCTTTCAGGACGCGACGTACTCGCAATTGTGGAGAAGTGAGATAACAACATGGCAAAAATTCTGAAATTTGATGATGACGCTCGCAAAGCCCTTGAGGCTGGCGTCAACAAGCTCGCCGACGCAGTCAAGGTGACGCTCGGGCCAAAGGGCCGCAATGTCGTCCTTGACAAGAAGTTCGGCGCCCCAACGATCACCAACGACGGTGTGTCAATCGCAAAGGAAATCGAGCTCGAAGACGCATTCGAGAACATGGGCGCACAGCTCGTAAAGGAAGTTGCGACCAAGACCAACGACGTCGCCGGTGACGGAACGACCACAGCAACCGTGCTTGCACAGGCAATGGTGCAGGTCGGTATGAAGAACGTCGCAGCTGGCGCAAACCCAATGGGCGTCAAGAAGGGCATTGAGCAGGCTGTTAAGGCAGCCGTCGACTCAATCTTGGCTCAGGCCAAAGATGTTGACGACAAGTCAGACATCGCCAACGTCGCAACCATCTCGGCTGCAGACAGCTCGATTGGTGAAGTCATCGCTGAAGCAATCGACAAGGTTGGCAAAGACGGCGTCGTCACCGTTGAAGAGTCGAACACATTCGGCACCGAGCTCGAGTTCACTGAGGGTATGCAGTTCGATAAGGGCTACCTGTCGCCATACTTCGTGACCGACACCGACCGGCAAGAGGCAGTCCTTGAGGAGCCATACATCCTCCTCAACCAGGGCAAGATTTCGACGGTTCAGTCGCTTCTTCCTGTCCTCGAGGCAGTGATGAAGACCGGCAAGCCACTCGTGATCATTGCCGAAGACATCGAAGGTGAGGCACTTGCAACCCTCGTTGTCAACAAGATTCGTGGAACCTTCGCCTCGGCATCAGTCAAGGCACCCGGCTTCGGCGACCGTCGCAAGGCAATGCTCCAAGACATGGCAGTCCTCACCGGCGGCCAAGTCATCAGCGAAGATGTTGGACTCAAGCTCGAGAACACCACCCTCGACCTTCTCGGCACCGCCAAGCGCGTCATCATCACCAAGGACGCAACCACCATCGTTGATGGTGGTGGTTCAGGTGACGACGTTGTCGGACGTATCAACCAGATCAAGGCCGAGATCGACAACACCGACTCCGACTGGGATCGCGAGAAGCTGCAAGAGCGTCTCGCCAAGCTTGCTGGTGGCGTTGCTGTCATCAAGGTGGGTGCAGCAACCGAAGTTGAACTCAAAGAGAAGAAGCACCGCATCGAAGATGCCGTGTCAGCAACTCGTGCAGCAATTGAAGAGGGCGTTGTCGCCGGTGGTGGTACCGCCCTCGTTCGTGCCCGTGCCTCGGTGGCTCCAGTCGTCGACGCCTTGGAAGGCGACGAGCAGACCGGTGCGCGCCTTGTGTGGGAAGCCCTTGTTGCCCCAGCGAAGAACATTGCGATCAACGCTGGTCTTGAAGGCTCAGTGATGGTTCAGGCCATCGAAGCTGAATCTGGCCCAGTTGGCCTCAATGCGGCAACTGGCGAGATCACCGACCTCGTGAAGGCCGGCATCATCGACCCAGCCAAGGTGACCCGTGCAGCACTTCAAAATGCTGCATCAATCGCTGCGCTCGTTCTCACGACCGAGTGTGTCGTCGCAGACAAGCCAGAGGCTGCCTCAGCAATGGGTGGCGGAATGGACCCAATGGGAGGTATGGGCGGCATGATGTGACGCTCATACGACCCTGTGTCGTTCGATGGAGCCCGGGCAACTGCCCGGGCTCCATTGCGTTTTTCGGCAACTGCTGGAAGCGACGCTCCCACAAACATTCCGTAGAATGAGTCCATGGCTTTCGAACGTCCAGCTCCCGATCTCAACAAGTTGCAGACTGCGTGGGACGAGTGGGAGCGCGGCGAGCAACTGCCAGGCAAGGTTCTGGCAAATCTGAAGACCGCAGGTATGGCGGAAGTGCTCCACGAGCTTGTTCAGTCTGGATGGGTGCCCGGGTCTTCCACGAGTGAGTGAGCTAGTGCCTCGGGGCGGACGGCAGATCGTTCCGCGTCCAAAGGTGTGGAGTTCAGTTTCAACCACTCCCTGGGTGTCCGATTCAGATGCCCAAATTACACGTGATCGGATCACAGCGGTCGTTGACGCTGAGGGTTTGCCCGTTCAGCCAGCATTCGATGAGGCCCGCCATGCGGCAGTACTTGTCGTGTTAGCTCCCGGTGAACGCGGATTTGAGGTGCTTCTCACCCGTCGCTCTCAGGAACTTCGCCATCACAAGGGCGAAATCTCGTTCCCCGGGGGGCGTATGGACCCTGGGGAAACCGCTACTGAGACAGCGTTACGAGAAGCGTACGAAGAGGTTGGTCTCAACCCTTCGCTCGTGACAATCGTTGGCGAACTTTCGCATGTGAACACCGTCGTCAGTATGAGTTACATCATTCCAAAGGTTGGCGTCATTGATGCACCTGTCGAATTGGCACCCCAAACGATGGAGGCTGACAAGGTGATGTGGGTGCCGTTATCTGAACTCACGTCGGAGGGCACGTATCACGGCGAGTTGTGGGGGAGTCCTCCCACAGATCGGCTGTTGCATTTTTTCGAGCTACCCGATGAAACGGTCTGGGGTGCAACCGGGCGAATGCTGGTCGATCTTCTTGTCAGGCTTTATTCGCCCTCGGCTTGAGACGACTGGGTTGCAAGGTTTTTTCGTGCTCCTGCAACTACCCGCCAGCCAATAAATCCCAAGCCGGTCACGACAAGGCCGAGGACAAGCATCTGACGCCAGCCACCTTTGGCACTGCTTCCACACCCGGGTTTCGGTATTGCGCTGATGCAGTCGCTTAGATCACGTTCCTCTGGGATGAAGTCGTTGTAGGTCACGGTGGACGTATCGCTGTTGTCAAGGTCGTCTGCGGCGGCAATGACAGCTGAGCCGACCGAGAGCAGCGTCACCGAAGCGATGATGCCGGCCACAACTGTTGCGATTCGGCGTAAATTTTCTTTTCGATGATCCTTGGCGGAGGGTTGATTGGCCACATCGAATGTCTACCATCGGATGGGTGACCTCCGCCGTTTCGTCAAACGACTTGTCCGCTCGCCAAGAAGTTCTTGTCGTCGACTTTGGTGCCCAGTACGCGCAACTCATCGCTCGTCGTGTGCGCGAATCAAATGTCTACTCTCGGATCGTTCCGCACCGGATTACAGCAGAAGAAATTGCTCAAGCTCAGCCAGCCGCAATCATTTTGTCGGGAGGTCCGAAGAGCGTTCATGTTGAGGGTGCCCCAACGCTTGATCCAGCAATCTATGAACTCGGGATTCCTATTCTCGGAATCTGCTACGGAGCGCAACTCATCGCATCACAACTCGGAGGTGTCGTGGGCCGGGGGATGCGCGGCGAGTACGGGCGTGCTGAACTCACTCGCACCGCGGATTCTGACCTTCTCACTGGTGACCTTCCGGAATCTCACGACGTCTGGATGAGTCACTTCGACGCGATTACTCAAGTTCCAGACGGATTTGTGGCGACTGCCAGCACCCCAGATGCGCCTGTCGCAGTCCTCGAATGTGGGTCACGTCAGATTTGGGGTGTTCAATTCCACCCCGAAGTCGTTCACTCGCCACACGGCATGACGGTGCTGAGAAGGTTCCTGCATGACTTAGCCAGTTGTGAACCTGAATGGAAGATGTCATCAGTTGTCGATGAGCAGGTGTCGCTCATCAGAGAACAAGTTGGTGATGCACGTGTGATTTGTGGTTTGTCAGGTGGAGTTGACTCATCGGTGGCTGCTGCGTTGGTGCATCGTGCGATTGGTTCCCAATTGACTTGCGTCTACGTCGACACGGGCCTGATGCGCAAAGGCGAGAGTGAGCAGGTTGTCGAGACCTTCCGTCGAAATATGGGTATTGAGCTCATTCATGTCGATGCCGGCCAGCGATTCTTTGATCGGCTCGCGGGCATTTCTGAGCCTGAGGCGAAGCGCAAAGCAATCGGTGAACTCTTTATTCGAATCTTTGAAGAACACACCGGCGGCCTGTCTGAAGCGAAGTTTTTGGTGCAGGGAACTCTGTATCCCGATCTCATTGAGAGTGGAGGGGTTGATGGCACCGCTGAAGTCATCAAGAGCCACCACAATGTCGGTGGACTCCCTGAGGACATGACGCTTGAGCTTGTCGAGCCGCTCCGCGAGCTCTTCAAAGATGAGGTTCGAGCTCTCGGAACCGAGCTCGGACTGCCTGATGAGATGGTGTGGCGCCAGCCGTTCCCTGGTCCTGGACTTGGCGTGCGAATTATTGGTGATGTGACACCGGAACGTGTTGCTGTGCTGCAGGAGGCGGACGCAATCGTTCGAGAAGAGATTGGACTCGCTGGTCTTGAGCGTGAAATCTGGCAGGCGTTTGCGGTGCTCCCCGATATTCGTTCAGTGGGCGTGATGGGCGACGAGCGCACCTACGGGCACCCGATCATCATTCGTGCGGTGACGAGCGATGATGCAATGACCGCTGACTGGGCACGGCTTCCTTACGACCTGCTCGAGAAGATGTCGCAGCGAATAATTAACGAGGTGCCGGGTATCAACCGAGTTGCATACGACATCACGTCTAAGCCGCCCGGCACCATTGAGTGGGAATAACAAGCGCTCTCCACACCTGATCGACATCATTTCGTAACATACGGTACGCTGAAGACCTCATGTTTGAAGCCCGCGATGTTCGCCCCCAACGTCGCCGATCTGCAATCGGCCTCGCGGCGCTTGTATTGATGCTTGTTCCTGTGCTGCCACAGGCCGCCCATGCGCAGACGGTTGACCAGCAACAGCAAGAGGTCCAGCGAATTGTTGATGAGCTTGAACGGCTTCATGAACGAGCCGACATTCTCATCGAGGATTATGCCGTTGCGATGGATGAGCAGCGGTTGCTCGGCGATGACATTGAGGTCGCAAAGGGACGCGTCGCACTGCGGCAGGCAGAACTGGGCGAGCTACAGAGCGACCTTTCGACGGTTGCGGTTCGAGCCTTTACCCGGTCCGGGTCAGACGTGTTGGGGCCGTTGCTGTCGAATGCTGCGGCCTACAGCGACACGTTGACACGCGACCAGTTGTCTCGGGTGGCGCTTCGGGTTGGTGCAGGAACAACTGATGATCTCCAAGCGGCGATTCGTGAACTTGAGCTCGAGCAAATCGAGCTCAACCGGCTTCGGAAAGAGTCCGAGGATTTGGCTGCCCGTATCACTGGCATGTTGGACGAAGTCGAGTCCTCCACCGCCCAGTACGAAGCGGCCCGGAAGTCTGCGGAACAGAAGCTTGGTGCGCTGATTCGTGCGGAGGAAGAGCGTAGAGCGGCGGCGGCTCTTGCTGAATATCAACGCCAACAAGCTGCAGCTAATGCTGGAAATTCAGGATCTTCATCTGGGGGATCTGGGTCGAGTTCGGCAACCCAAGATCTCATTTCGAATTACCCGGCACCTTCAGGAATGGCCGGGGTCGCAGTGCAAGCAGCGCTTGGGCAGATCGGCGTGCCATATCGCTACGCAACTGCGCTGCCAGGGACATCGTTTGATTGTTCGGGTCTGACCTATTACGCCTGGGCTCAAGCCGGTGTGGTGTTGCCAAGAAACTCCCGCATGCAGTCGAATGCTCTGCCGTCGGTTCCGAAGACCGATGCGAAACCGGGCGATCTCATTTTCTATTACAACCCGATCAGCCACGTTGGGCTCTACCTCGGCAACGGCCAGATGGTGCACGCTCCTGCTTTTGGTAAAACAGTGAGTATCACAAGTGTGAACTGGGCCAAAGTGGTCGGCGTCGGCCGTCCCGGCTAACAGCGAATCTCGCTTCCGCAGTAGTTTCAAGCGGTATGTCGTCGATCCCCGGAATTGATCTTGAGTCGGTAACCGCCTGGTTAGATGCAAATGTAGATGGGCTCGCGGGTCCGTACGACTTCTCTCTCATCGAAGGCGGTCGTTCAAATCTCACGTACATGGTGACCGACGGCAACGGGCGCCGTTTCGTGCTTCGTCGACCCCCGCTTGGTCATGTGCTTGCCACGGCTCACGACATGGGACGAGAACACAAGATCATTTCTGCAGTTGGAACAACAACTGTTCCTGTTCCGCAGACATTGGGACTCTGCTCCGATGATTCGGTCAACCAAGCACCGTTCTATGTGATGGATTTTGTTGATGGTGTCGTGCTCGACAGTCCGGAAAAAGGGGCTGAGCTCTCAGTTGAGCAACGCGAATTAGTTGCGTTCAATCTCATTGATGTGATGGCCGACCTACACGCTGTTGACGTCGATGCTGTTGGCCTAGGAGATCTTGCCCGTCGCGAGGGGTATGTCGAACGGCAGGTGAAGCGTTGGACACGGCAGTGGGCTGATTCTCGAACCCGTGAGCTGGCGGCGATTGACGAAGTTGCTGAACTGCTGGCGGCCTCAATTCCTGAGCAGCAGTCGGTTTCGATTGCACATGGCGACTACCGACTAGGAAACTGCCTCACCGACCTCAACAACAATCGGATTGCTGCAGTGCTCGACTGGGAATTGTGCACTCTCGGCGACCCGCTCGCTGACCTTGGGTATCTCGGTGTGTATTGGGCAGATCCTGAAGGGAATGGGCAGCGCTCAAATGATCCAACTGGGGCGGGGCAATTCCCAGCCTATGAGCAGTTGGTTGAGCGCTATGCCGCCCGCACTGGACGTGATGTGAGCAACATTCCGTATTACGTGGCGTTTTCGGCATTCCGGCTTGCAGTGATCTCAGAGGGTGTCTATGCCCGGTATTTGCATGGGGCGATGGGTGATGACGTTGATCCGGAGATTCTCAACGGCTTTAGGGATGCTGTCGAGGAACTTGCGGTCGGTGCACTCACAAGATTACGAAGTGGACTCTGAGCCAGCACTTTCAGTGGTGGTGCGACGTGTCGGTGGTACATCGCGCTGTCACCGCATAACGTATGAGTTGTGGCTACCGACCTAATTGAACTCACCGTTCCAGAGATGACCTGCGGACATTGTGAGGCCGCAATCCAAAAAGAGGTGTCGGCTGTGACAGGTGTGTCGTCAGTGGTGGTTGACCTCGAAACCAAGATCGTCACCGTGTCTGGGTCAGGGATCGACCACGGGGCAGTGATCGCAGCGATCGATGAAGCTGGATTCGACGTCGCCTGACCACACCGTCGAACTTGCAATCGGCGGAATGACCTGCGCGGCGTGTGCGTCGCGCATCGAACGTCGGCTGAGCAAACTCGATGGCGTCGAAGCTTCAGTCAACTACGCAACCGAGCGAGCGTGGGTGAAAGGTGTCCACGCCCTTGACCTTGAGTTGTTGATCTCAACAGTCGAGGACACTGGCTATCAGGCGCGCACCCTTGATGATCTCAGTGAAGAACAACGAGATCGTTCCGTTGACCTTGAACGACGACTCATACTTGCGATTGCGTTTGGGGTGCCCGTCTTAATTCTGTCAATGGTTAGTGGCTTGCAGTTTGATGGTTGGCAATGGGTCACATTGGGCCTCGCCCTGCCGGTCGCATTGTGGTCAGGTTTCCCGTTTCATCGCTCGATGATGGTGAACCTCCGTCATGGCGAAACGACGATGGACACGCTTGTCTCGATCGGGGTACTCGCATCGACGGCATGGTCAATTTGGGCGTTGTTCGCAACCTCTGCTGGTGACATTGGCATGTCAATGTCAATGTCATTTACCGGAGGGGAGCACCACCTTTACTTCGAGGTTGCATCAACAACGGTTGCCATCGTGCTCGCAGGCAGGTGGTTTGAGCACCGCTCAAAACGGCGGGTTGGAGATGCCGTGAACGCCCTACTTGAAGCCTCGGTTGATGAGGTTGATGTGCGACGGGCTGATGGGACAGTGGTATCTATGCCGATCGAATCGTTGCGCGTTGGCGACGTGTTTGTTGTTGCCCCGGGTAACAAGGTTGCAACCGATGGCATCGTGGTTGACGGGTCATCATCAATTGATATGTCGATGTTGACTGGTGAGAGTCTCCCAGTTGACGTAACCATCGGAGATCCGGTTATCGGAACTGCGATGAACGGAAATGGTGTGCTCGCAGTCGAAGCAACAAGGGTTGGTAACGACACCCAGGTGGCTGAAATCGCAAGGCTGGTGATGAATGCCCAGTCAGGAACCGCACCTGTTCAACGACTAGCAGACCGAGTATCGGCGATCTTTGTACCTGTCATCGTGGCACTGTCGATGATGACAACGTTGGCGTGGTTGGTGTTCGGTATCTCAACCGAAAAGGCCTTCTCCACGGGCGTGGCAGTGCTCATCATCGCCTGCCCCTGCGCACTCGGTCTTGCAACACCGATGGCACTCCTCGTGGGTACGAGTAAAGGTGCAACATCAGGCATTTTGATCAGTGGCCCAGAAATTCTTGAACAGACACGAACTGTTGACACGATCGTTCTTGATAAGACCGGCACCATAACAACTGGCCAAATGTGGGTTACATCAGCAACGGTGGCTGATGGTTGGTCGAAGCAAGATGTGCTCCGCTTGGCTGGTGCCGTCGAAATGTCGCACCAGCATCCGATTGCCCGAGCAATCGCTGATGCCGCACTTCAAGAGATCACCGGTGACCTTCCTTCAGCGTCTGAAGCAATCAACATTCCGGGTCGAGGAGTGAGCGGAGTTATCGATGGTGCACAGGTTGAGGTTCGCACTTCAGCAGCGAATGTGAATTCGGTCGAAACTTGTGTTGATGTTCTCGTCGACGGAGAACTGGCTGGCACGATCTTTGTTGCCGATCAGGCAAAACCAACAAGTGCAGCTGCAATTGCGGAATGTAGATCGCTTGGTATCCAACCGCTGATGGCAACTGGTGACCGCCGCTCGGTTGCTGAGGTTGTGGCACGTGAGGTTGGAATTCCCGAGGACGATGTTCACGCAGATCTCAGCCCGGCTGACAAACTCACGCTCATTGCCGATCTGCAGGCACAGGGCCGATGCGTTGCAATGGTTGGTGATGGTGTGAATGATGCTGCAGCTCTTGCTGCAGCGGACCTCGGAATTTCGATGGGTGCAGGCTCCGATGTCGCGGTTCATGCAAGCGATCTCACTCTGATGCGTAATGAGTTGACCTCTGTTGTGGATGCAATCAGGTTGTCTCGCCGTACTCTTCGGACGATCCAACTGAACCTACTTTGGGCATTTGGTTACAACATTGCCGCTATCCCTCTAGCGATGTCAGGACGTTTGTCGCCATTCGTCGCCGGTGTGGCAATGGTGCTGTCGAGTGTTTTCGTTGTCTCAAACAGCCTGAGATTGAGAAACTTTTCATGACGATTGAAATTTCGGACGAACGACACCGGAAATCGGTCGAACAGGCATGGATCGAGTATGGAGATGGTCGCTCGCTTGTCGAACTCATCGAGCTTTCCGCAATGGTGTCAACCAATCGGGTGTACCGGCTTCGTCTCGAGAGTGGCGACGCGGTCATTGCAAAGTCATCGAATTACGGTTCGTTCTTCCTATTCGCCGAAGACCATGACCGACTTCACCGAACGTCACGTTTGCTCGACGGAGGCCCATACGAACAGTTCATGGCGAGCACACTGACTGCTGATGGCCGGCCATTCGTTTGGTATGACGGCGATGTATGGGTTGCGTTTTATCGCGAGGTTGAAGTTCGGGATCGGCTTCCAGCAATTCTGTCTCCGGAGCAGGTGACGAATTTCGGCGAAGAAGTGGCACGCTTTCATCGTGCAACGGCCGGCGTTGCTCGGCTTGTTCCACCTACGTCAAAAACCGTGACGTCAGACGCGATTGCTCTTTACGATCTGACCGCGAGTCGGCATGCTGCCGATGAACTCAGCCTTGACCCATCGCGGATCGATCTTGTGAGACGTCATGCGCACAGGTTTCTCATGGCGGTGCACGAGTCGGGTTATGACTATTGGGCAAAGCAACCGGTATTGATCGACTGGAATCTCGGCAACTTCTCCGTCGAATTCAATGATGCTGGTCGTTTCAGATTGTTCAGCCGGTGGGATTACGACTGGTTCCGATACGAGACACGGCTTCTTGACTTCTACTTTCTCTCACGTGTGTCGTCTCGAACTGGTGATCGTTCGACGTTTACCTATGGTGCCCACACCATGTTCGAACCTCGGTTTCGCCAATTTCTACGCGCCTATCACTCGATCTTTCCGTTGAGCCCTGATGAGGTGTTGTTCTTGAAAGAGGCCTACCGATTCTTCTTACTGAACTATGTCGTTCGCGAGGGCCGCTTCTTCTTCCGTCACGACATCTGGCAACAGTTACTTCATGATGTCGTTGACCGACATCTTCCACGTCTTGACAGTTACGACTTCTCTGAACTTCTTCGCGAACTTCAACTGTGAAGACTCACAGACTGTGTTCAGACCCGCGTCTCATGCGCTGAATGTTGCTGACATGACGCAGAGCAATAAGCACTGCGATTCCAATTGAAGATGGAATCTCCCAACGTTCTCGACCAGTAACCCACACCCCAACCGGGATCGCACACAGCACAACTAACGATGCAAGCGCAGCAGTTTTTGTCACTTTCGAAATGATGACCCAGGTCGGAACGAGCACAACAAACACGAACGGGGTGAGCACTGCAAACACCCCACCACCGGTGGCAACTCCCTTCCCACCTTTGAAACCCCGCGTCACCGGGTAACAGTGTCCAAGGATTGCGGCAGCGCCGGCGAGATACGCCAATGAACGGCCATCGACGGCGAGCCCGACGCCTGCTCCGAGTGCACCTTTGGCCGCGTCAAGGGCAAATACCCATGCTCCTCGCTTCCAACCGAGATTTCGTGTGATGTTCGCAGCGCCTGGGTTGCCTGACCCAACTGAGGTGATGTCGACTCCAACAGCGCGGGCAACCAGAATTGCACTCGGAAACATGCCTGCGGCGTGGGCCGCCACGACGACAAGCAACCAGGTCATATCGTGCTGCGACGCCCGAGTTGCACGGAAACCGGTTTGGAGTGGTCACCGCTCGGCCGGGGAATTGCTCCTGCTGATGCAAGGGCATGCTCACCGTCGCCACCCACGCACTCCGGGTCGGGGCCATCGAGGGGCAGGCCGGTGAAGAATTTGGCAGCCATGCATCCACCTTGGCATGCATCCCATGAACCACATGACGCGCATGCACCTGCCGACTGCGGCCCGCGAAGTTCGGTGAAGCAGTCGCTTGTGCGCCAAACTGCGGCGAAACCACCGGAGTCGCGAACATTGCCCGCAAGAAACTCATCGTGGATGACGAATGGGCAGGCGTAGACATCTCCGATTGGATCGATCAAGCAGACCACTCGTCCGGCACCACAAAGGTTGAGGCCGGGAAGGCTGTCGCCGAGAGCATTGAGGTGGAAGAACGAGTCACCCGTCAACACATTCTCGCCATGGCCAAGAAGCCATTGGTGAAGTTCGCGTTGCTGATCAAGGGTTGGATGAAGATCATGCCAGGTGTCAACCGCTCGACCCGATGGACGGAGACGGGTGATGCGCAGTTGCGCACCGAACTCATCGGCAATCGACTTGAATTCATCGAGTTGGGAGATGTTATGGCGAGTGACAACGACCGAGATTTTGAATTCGCCAAATGAGGCATCTTTCAAATGGCGCATCGCAGCCATCGCCGTGTCGTAGGAGCCCTCGCCTCGAATAGCGTCATTGGTTGCTGCGTCGGCGCCGTCAAGGCTGATTTGAATGTCGAGGTAGTCCATCGCTGCGAGGCGTTGGGCTGTGGCGGCATCGATGTAGGTGCCATTGGTGGAGAACTTCACTCCAACTCCGCTGGACGTCGCGTATTCAACAATGTCGAAGAAATCGCGCCGAATCATCGGCTCTCCACCACCAATGTTGACGTAAAACACCTGCATTTCGCGTAGCTCGTCGACAACACGAAATGCCTCTTCAGTTGAAAGCTCTCTCGGGTCACGCCGTCCAGAAGATGACAGACAGTGCACACATGACAGGTTGCATGAGTATGTCAACTCCCAGGTGATACAGATTGGGGCGTCGAGACCGTCCTTCATCCGTTCTGTGAGCGCGGTCATCGTGGCACCACCACATCAGATTCGATGAGGGAGCAGATCGCCTTGTCGTAGGCATCCCACTGCCGCTCCTCAATGCCATGGGCGCACAGCGCTGACTGAAGATTGGGATGCTGATCGAGATCTTTCACCACATCGACAATTGATGGATGTTTCAAGAAAATGAGACGTCGATTGTCGTAGTGGTACGCCAACGCACCAAATGGCTCTGGGCGTAGCGCTACCGATGGATGCAGTTTGAGCGGCGAGTTGAGCACGTCGGAACTGAAATCAGTACACGCCGCACATGCCGTCGATGGAAATTTCTTCGACGAGCTCAAGTTCTTCTGCTACTACTTCGACATCTGAAACGTCGTCTGAACGTTCTTCTGTGGATTGTGGCTGCGTTGTATCCATGCAGAGAATGGTACATCGTGACCAGCCGGCTATGGCTCTCGGGACGATTGCCAACTACTCTTCACAAATAGGACGCACCATCTCGTGGTGCTTGATTAGGGGGTAATCATCATGAGGACACGAGCAGCCGTTTTGCATGAACTTCACGCACCGTGGAGTGTGGAAGAAATTGAACTTGACCCACCAAAGGCCGGCGAGGTCCTGGTGAAGCTTGCAGCCTCGGGCATGTGTCACTCAGATGAACACCTCGTAACCGGAGACCTTGCAGGTGCAACCGCAGGAATGCCGATAATCGGTGGGCACGAAGGTGCTGGGGTTGTTGTTGAAGTTGGTGAAGGTGTTAATTGGCTAGAACCAGGTGACCATGTTGTCTTCGGTTTCATCCCGGCATGTGGCCGCTGTGGGCCCTGCTCGCAGGGGCACTCAAATCTCTGCGACGTCGGCGGAACCGAATTTGCGAAAGGCATGCAAATCTCTGACGGCACCGCTCGTCATCACACCCTTGATGGACAAGATCTCACTTTGATGTGTTTGCTCGGCACGTTCGCCGAACACACAGTGGTCAACGAGGCGAGTTGCGTAAAGATCGAGAAAGACTGGCCACTCGACAAGGCCTGCCTCCTCGGCTGTGGCGTGGTCACTGGCTGGGGTTCAGCGGTATATGCAGCCGATATCAAGCCGGGCGATTTCGTTGCTGTCGTGGGCTGTGGCGGTATCGGCTCAAATGCCATTCAGGGCGCAAAACTCGCCGGCGCGCGGTCAATTACAGCGATTGATCCAGTTGAGTTCAAGCGTGAGATGGCGATGGAGTTCGGCGCGACTCACACGTATGCCTCCGTTGCCGAAGCCCTTGAAAACCTTGGCGAGTCAACCTGGGGTCGAGGCTTTGACAAGGTCATCATGACGATGGGTGTCGGCGATGGAAGCGTGCTCGGCGAGGCATTTTGGTTGAGCGCAAAGAAGTCACGAACCGTCGTGACCAATATCCATCCAACTCACGAGCAGTCGATTTCAATTCCTGGTGCCTTCCTCACCTTGTTCGAAAAAGAGATCGTCGGATCACTATTTGGCTCAGCGAACATACGCACGGACATCCCCAAGCTCATGGAGTTGTACACCCAGGGTCAACTCAAACTTGATGAGTTGGTGACCCAGACCTACACCCTTGACCAGATCAACGAGGGGTATGAGGCGATGCGCAATGGTGAGAACATTCGTGGCGTCATCATTTTTGACTGACTTGAAACGGCTGACATGGTGAATTCCCGGCTGGTGGTCGACCAACTCGTTGCTGAGGTGGTGGGTCGTCGTCGCGAGTCGGAACTCGTCGTAGCTGCGCTCTCTGCTGACCGTCATGTGTTGTTAGAAGGGCCGCCTGGCACCGGAAAGTCAACGCTGTTGCGGGGCGTTGCCTCTGCCCTTGGCGTTGGATTCGAGTTTGTTGAAGGCACCGCTGAGCTGACTCCATCACGTTTGATTGGTCACTTTGATCCGGCATTGGTGCTCGCCGAGGGCTATTCCTCAGACATTTTTGTGGACGGGCCTCTCGTGCGGGCACTGAGGCAGGGTTCATTGCTGTATGTCGAAGAGATCAACCGCGTGCCTGAAGAAACGCTCAACGCATTGGTCACGGTGATGAGCGAACGAGAGGTTCACGTTCCTCGGCTAGGCCGTGTTGCCGCGGAGAAGGGATTCAGGTTGGTCGCAGCGATGAACCCATTCGATGCTGTTGGCACAGCGCGAATCGCAGGCGCGGTCTACGACCGCGTGTGCAGGGTTGCAATGGACTATCAATCCGAAGAAGACGAGCGTGCGATCGTTGCCGCTCAGCAGTCGGGCGCTTCGGTCAGACTTCAGTCCGCAGCGGTAGAGATCGTCCGTGCAACCCGCAGCCATCCAGATCTCAGGACGGGTTCATCGGTACGCGGAGCTATCGACCTTTGCATGGTGAGCCAAGAGCTTGGTGAGATCCGGTCTCTGGCATCCGATGACGATGGGGTGACGCTTGATGCTGCACTTGTTGCGCTTTCGGGTCGAGTTCGCGTTCGAGAAGGGGTGTCGCGTTCAGCCGAAGAAATCGTGAAAGAACTCTGGCAGTCGGTGTTTCATCGGCCCGATTCATGCGAGGCTGATCCGTCGGCGGGAAAAGCAACGAGCCCGACCTCAGCGAGTCGGGCGAAATAACACCTCCGCCCTCTGGTGCGCAAGGGGGAGTCGCCCCTCGCACGATGGTCTCTCGCCAACAGATGATGTCGGTCGAGCATTTTGATGTGCTCTCTCCTGAGGTTGGCGAACTTAATGAGCACGTGATGGATCGCCTTCTTGCAGATCATCCTGACGAAGCAATGTCGCTACTCATCACGTTAGGGGATGCAGTCGACGCTGAGCTTCGGTCGAAAGCCAGATTGCTTGCCGAACGAATTGTCATTGACATGGCTCGGCGCGGTCGTGCTGTCCGCGGAAAAGTCGGTCGTCTGCGATCGATGCCGCTGCGTGATGCAGGTGACCTTGACGTTGATTCAGCCATCGAGTCTGTTGCTGAATCAGGGGGGTTGCCTGTCGACGCAGATGTGTTGCGAGTCATTGATTGGGAGCGACCTGATACCGCGGTGTGTCTCGTTATTGATCGCTCAGGATCGATGAAAGGTGAGGCATTGGCATCGGCCTCGCTCGCTTCAGCAGCGGTTGCAATTCGCGCACCATCTTCACACGCCATCATCGCGTTTTCTGGCGAGGCGGAAGTGGTGCGTTCGATGTCAACCTCTGAGCATCAATCAACGGATGGTGTTGTTAACGCTGTGTTGGCATTACGGGGCCATGGAACTACCTGTATTGCAAAGGGAATTACAGCCGCAATCGCTGAGCACGAATCTGCTCGATGTGGCCGCCACCTTACGGTGCTGCTGTCAGATTGCCGAGATCGGTCAATCGACGATGCCGTGCCGTTGGCTTGCTCGCTCGACGAACTAGTGATCGTTGCACCTGCCTGTGATGATGAGGACGCACGCTCATTCGCTGATGCGACGGCGGCGGCACTGATCACCGTTGATGGGCCACGCGATGTGGCACGAGCGCTCGACGAATTACTTAGTCGCAGATAACCGATGGGTCAGGAACCCAGCCCAATGTGTTGTCATCGGGCGTGTCTTGTTGTTGGAGGCCGGCAATCAGCGGCGTTGATTCGCCCGCGGCACCAATAGGTACATCTTGTTCGTCCTGTTCGATCTCGGGGTCAACGGTTGTGGTCACGTCGTCGAGGGTGACTGGCGATCCCTCAATCAACGAGTCGCCTTGAAAGATGTCGAGAATCGAACGCATGGCGCTGTTTTGCAGCGTCGGGATCAGCACTGATTGGCCCCCAACGATTCGGCCCGCTGCATCGATTTGGTAGGAGCGTGCGTTCGATGTGTCGACGGATCGAAGGATGTTGGCAAAGCCGAGCATCGTCGTGACCGACAGATTGCTGTCCGTCACTACTTGGTCGGCATTGGTTTCAATCAGGGCACCTGCCACTGATGGGGAGGTCAGGCCCGAATTCACGACCTTTGCGAGTGTCCGTTTGATGAAATCTTGTTGTCGGGCGATGCGCCCCCAGTCACTAGATGGGTCAATCACCCAGTTGTCACTCCCTGCGGGACGTTCGAACTCAAGCTTTCGTGAGCGCACGTACGCAAGTGCATCATCGCCGTTGAGCGTGCTGCATCCTGCGGATGTGATCTCGAGGCCAGTTCCGCGGTCACGCACCGGTGACGAAAATGGGATTCCGACGCCGTCAACCGAGTCAACAAGATTCTTGAATGCACAGAAATCGATCTGTACGTAATGGTCGGTGTCAATTCCAAAATTTGAACGGATGGTCGAGATCAACCTGTTGGGGTCCTCGGCATCAAATGCTGAGTTGATACGACCGCGCCGACCACCGTCGAGACGAACGTACAGGTCGCGAGGAAACGAGAGCGCTGCGATTGCTCCGGTATCGGTGTTCACCCGCCACATCTGGATGACGTCGGCGCGTTCCCCAAAATCGGCGCGTCCGAGAAGATACGGCGCATACTTCGAGTCAGGATCGATACATGCGTTGTTGTCGGTTCCGACAAGAAGGAAGTTCCGAGCCCCGGGTTCGATGTCTCCGACCGTGACTTCGATGACCTCTTCGACGGAAAGCTCCTCGCCACTGGTGTCGTTGCTGCGTGTACTTGGTCCCGCTGAAGCCGCAACTGATGACTTCTCGATCGGCTCGATCACCACGAGTTGTCGTTGGCCGAGCACGAGCCGACCACCGATGAGACCAATTGCCGTGAGGAGGCAAATGAATGAGACCAAGGCGGCTGCAACGACGGTGAGGCGTTGGGGCCATGTGCGGGTAGCCGAGGTCGATTGGGTCATGTAATAGTCACTCCGATGGCGCGAGGGCCACATCGCACGACAGGGCATCACCGTCGGTATTGGAGACGCTCATTGTCGTAATAGATCCCGCTCGGCATAGATCATCAACACCTGCGTCGAGTGCAGCACGTTGGTCAGATGGCACGCTGACCGTGAGCGATTCGACGACAGCCCGTTGACTTACTTTGGCTTCAGTCTTTGATCGCCTAACGAGGGAAAGCACCTCAAGAATTGGACTGAGAAGCTGAGCATCGCCACCCTTATTCGTGGTCGCAGGCCAAGGTGCAATGTGGATGCTTGTGTCGTTATCCCATCGCCATGCTTCTTCTGTTGCGAACGGAATCAGTGGGGCGAAGAGGCGCTGCAGTGTATTGACAGCCGTATGCAACGCTGACAGCGCTGACGCTTGGTGTGGGCTGTCGGTGTCGTAGGCACGCGACTTCACAAGCTCGACGTAGTCGTCACAGAACCACCAGAAAAATGACTCAGTTCGTTCTAGGGCTCGGGCGTAGTCAAATTCTTCGAATGCTGTGGTTGCCTCGGTGATCACCGAATCGAGTCGAGCGAGCATCGATGCATCGACAGCATGCAATTCGTCGACATTGGTTGGCGCTGGACCGAAGCCATGAACGAACCGGGTGATGTTGAGCAATTTGTTTGCAAGTTTCCGACCAACTTTCATCTGGTCTTCGCTGAACGCAGTATCGACTCCGGGACGGGCAGATGCAGCCCAGTAGCGGACCGCATCGGTGCCATATGAATCGAAGAGCGCCATCGGTGTGACGACGTTGCCCTTTGACTTCGACATCTTCTTTCGGTCAGGGTCAAGGATCCATCCTGAAAGTGCCGCATGTCGCCACGGAATCTCTTGATGCTCATGGTGTGAGCGCATCATCGACGAAAACAGCCATGTTCGGATGATGTCGTGCCCCTGAGGCCGCATGTCCATTGGGAACACTTGGTCAAATAGCGCGTCGTGCTCTTCCCACTTTGCTGCGATGTGTGGGCTAAGCGAACTTGTCGCCCAGGTATCGAGCACGTCGGGATCGCTAGTGAACCCTCCAGGGACATCGCGTTGATCAGCTGAATACCCGGCTGGGATATCGGTTGATGGATCGATTGGCAGGTCAGACTCGGCGGGAAGAAGTGGATTGTTGTGATCTGGTTCTCCATCAGCATCAAGCGGGTACCAGATAGGGAAAGGCACTCCAAAGAACCGTTGACGGCTCACAAGCCAGTCGCCGTTGAGGCCTTCAACCCAGTTCTCGTAACGATGTCGCATGTGGTCGGGGTGCCAGGTGAGTTCGTTGCCTCGTTTCACGAGTGCAGCTCGAAGGTCGCCGTCGCGGCCACCATTTGAGATGTACCACTGGCGGCTGGTGACAATTTCAAGAGGACGCTCTCCACGCTCGTAGAACTTCACAGGATGTTCGAGTGGTCGGGGTTCACCGATGAGTTCACCTGATTCGGTGAGCATCTCAACAACTTTTCGTTGTGCTTGCTTGACGTTGAGCCCAGCGATTTCGGCGTATGCCTCGCTGGTTACGCCGGTTGGGGGATCGGAGATAATCCTGCCGTTGCGGCCGATGATGGCGCGAGTGGGAAGTTGCAATTCACGCCACCAGATGACGTCGGTGAGATCACCGAACGTACAGATCATTGCGATGCCCGTTCCCTTGTCAGGCTGTGCCAGTGGGTGGGCGACAACGGGTACCTCTACACCGTAGAGGGGTGTGACGACTGAGGATCCAAACAACGGTTGGTAGCGCTCGTCATCTGGGTGCGCAACGAGAGCTACACATGCTGCGAGCAGTTCCGGTCGAGTGGTGTCGATGAGGATGTCGCCCGAGCCGTTAGTGCGGTGAAAAGCAAGTTTGTGGTACGCGCCTGGGCGATCGCGGTCTTCCATTTCCGCTTGTGCAACTGCCGTTTGGAAGTCGACATCCCACAGTGTTGGCGCCTCGGCGCTGTAGGCCTCGCCGCGGGCAAGATTCCGAAGGAATGCCCGTTGACTCACTCGACGTGATCGCTCATCGATCGTTGCATAGAGGAGCGACCAGTCGACCGAGAGGCCGAGGCGGCGAAAGAGATCTTCGAACACTTGCTCGTCGAGAGCGACGAGTTCATCGCAAAGCTCAAGGAAATTTGGTCGCGAGATGGGAACAGCTCGGTGATCTTTTGGTGGATCGCCTCTGAAAGGGGGTTCAAAACCCTCCACATATGGCTGCGAGGGATCGCATCGAACACCGAAGTAGTTCTGCACCCGTCGTTCGGTAGGAAGGCCGTTGTCGTCCCATCCCATGGGATAAAACACAGACTTCCCGTTCATTCGATGGAATCTGGCGATTGCGTCGGTGTGGGTGTACGAGAACACGTGACCCATGTGAAGAGATCCGGACACCGTTGGTGGTGGCGTATCGATGGAGAACACATTGGCTCTCTGCGCCGCTCGATCAAAGGAGTAGATGCCCTCTTGGTCCCATACCGAGGACCACTGTTGTTCAATTCCGTCGAGGCTTGGTTTCTCCGGGACGTTCGCCATGAGTACCAAGGCTAGGCCGTCGGCAATAGCCTCGGACTGGTGCTGCACCTTTATGACACGGCAACAAGACAAGTGCGGGAGCTCGCGATGCGCGAGCCCGGTCGACTCAGCATCTATTTGTGTGGTCCGACGGTCTACGGTCCGCCACATCTCGGGCATGGTCGGGCGACTCTGGTGTACGACATTTTGCGTCGATATTTGGAGTGGTCAGGTATTGAGGTTCGCTTGGTGTCGAATATCACCGACATTGACGACAAAATCATTGACCGCGCTGAGCGTGAGGGGCGGGAGTGGTCAGATATCACCACTAAGTGCGAGAACATTTGGTTCAGGGCGATGGAGGGTATTGACGTTCTTCGTCCAACCGATGTTCCTCATGCGACTGAGTGGGTGGACGAGATGGTCGACATGATTTCGACCTTGGAGTCCTCTGGCGCTGCGTATGCCACCTCTGACGGTGTGTACCTCTCGGTCGAATCGGTTGAAGGGTATGGGCTGCTCGCGCATCAATCCCTTGATGAGATGATGGCCGGTGGGGGAGATCGCGAGGTGCTTGGTGCCAGTGAGAAACGACACCCTGCTGATTTTGCGTTATGGAAGTTTGCGAAGCCGGGTGAACCTGCTTGGGAATCCCCTTGGGGTGCCGGTCGGCCAGGGTGGCACAGCGAGTGTGTGGTGATGAGCCTTGGTCTTCTGGGTGATGGTTTTGATCTTCATTGCGGTGGACAGGATCTTCGTTTCCCACACCATGAGAATGAGCGAGCCCAGGCGGTTGCATTAGGAAGAGAGTTCGCTCGTCACTGGATGCACAACGGCTTTGTTGTTGATGCGGAGGGTGAGAAAATGTCGAAGTCGCTCGGCAACGTGTCGAATTTGCTCGACTTGATTGAGGTGTATGACCCGCGCGCCTACCGAATGGTGTTGTTGCAATCGCACTATCGGAGTCCGGTTGGTATCTCAGCCGATGGGTTGGAGGCTGCGGGTCGGTCGCTTGCAGGTCTCGACAGTTTTATTTCGCGAACAGCATCTCTTGAAGATGTTGATGCTGATGCTGCAACCCTCGATGCATTCCGGGTAGCGATGGACGACGACCTTGACACACCGAAAGCGATGGCGTTGTTGTTTGACACGATGCGGCAGGCAAATACGGCTCTCGACGAAGGTGATGATGCGACCGCTGCGCGCTTGGTTAGTGCTGTGAAAGTCATCTGCGGTGCGGTCGGTCTGCGACTTGTTGAACCAGAGGATGTTCCAGTTGAGGTGCTCGCTCAGGCCGCTGCCCTTGATGCCGCCCGAGCAGCAAAGGATTATGAGGCGGCGGATGCGATTCGAGCAGAACTCCAGAATGCGGGTTGGCAGGTAGAAACGACTCGCGACGGAACGACAGTTCGTCGTTAATTTCTCGATGAGTAACCAGCGATCTGCCTCAATGGGCTACCAGCCCGGCCTCGATGGCTTGAGGGCGCTGTCGGTGGTTGCTGTCATTTTGTATCACGCCGGCTTTTCGTGGATGTCGGGTGGTTTTCTCGGCGTTGAAGTGTTCTTCGTGGTTTCGGGATTTCTGATCACGATGCTGCTCATCGAGGAGCACGGATCAGCCAGTGCAGTCAACTTCCGGTCGTTTTGGGTTCGCCGCGCTCGCCGGTTGTTTCCTGCGTTGGGGGCGGTGCTGGTAGCGGTTGCGACTTGGGTTGCGGTGTTCGGGTCAGCTGAGCAGGCATCACAAATGCGCCGTGATTTGCCGTGGTCGGTGCTGTATGCGGCGAACTGGGGTCAGATCGTGGGCGATGTCCCGTACTTCGCTCCGGGCGACCCTCCAATGCTCCGTCATCTTTGGAGTCTTGCGGTCGAAGAGCAGTGGTATGTCGTTTGGCCATTGGTCTGTGTTGCTCTACTCGGCTGGTCGGTGTCGAACGTCGTTCGGTTTCGGGTCCTGATCGCTGGTGTATTGGTGTCGTGGGTCTTGATGTGGTGGGTACACCGCTTAGCGCCGACGCCGATGGACGGTCTGTTCGGTTTGTTCAATGGCAGTGACCGAACCAACTTCGTGTACCTATCAACGCTGACGCGATCGGGCGGTTTGTTGCTCGGCGCGGCAGCGGCATTCGTGTGGAGACCCTGGAGTGACCGTTCAACTGGACGATGGCGTCCGAGGACTCTCGACCTTGCGGCAGGACTTGCAGTGGGGGTGTTGGTGTCTTCGTTTATTGGGGCGCATCTCACTCGTGGCTACATGTATCCGTGGGTGATGGGGCTGACATCGTTGGCTTCGTTGGTTGCGGTTGGAGTGGTGGTTCATCCCGGTGCGATTGGGGCGCGATGGCTATTTGGTCATCAGATCTTGACCGCAGTAGGGCGTCGTTCGTACGGGCTGTATCTGTGGCATTGGCCGGTGTTCGTTGCGTGTGGCGCGACACAGGGGTCTTGGGGCCGTTTTGTCGGAGCGTCATTGGTAGCGGTTGCGTTAGCGGAGTTGTCGTATCGCTGTATCGAGACTCCGGTGCGGCTTGGGGCGTTCTCACGGTGGTGGATGTCGACCGAACGTCAGCGCCGTCGGCTTGTCGCAGCAAGTGCCGGCGTAGGCCTCTTTGTTCTAGCTGCCTTCTACATCACTGTCGACAACTTTGATGTAGCAGTGGGTGGCGAGTCGGTCACATTCTCGCTGGATGAGCCCTCATCGGATGACGGAGTTGTCGTCTCTACAGCGCCGGTTGACCTATCCGAAGATCTTGATCCAGTAGACGATCTGACAACTTCTGAATCTGTGGCGACCACTGTGAATGAGTCGACCACGACGTCGACCTCAACAACCCTTCCCGAATTACCTCGTTCGGTTGTCATTGTGGGTGACTCGACAGCTCACTCACTTGCCATCAACCTGCCAGATGGCATTGAGGCCACATTCACAATTAGCGACGGATCTCTCGATGGATGTTCGGTCTGGGATGAGGGTCGTGTGGTGAGCGAGCGATCCTTCTCAAACAATTTTGCGTACTGCAACGGTTGGGTCGACAAATGGGCGACGGAGGTGGTCGGTGCTGAGGTCGCTCTTGTGGTCATTGGAGCTTGGGATGTGTTCGATCTTGCGATCGATGTTGATGGTGTTGAGACGGTGATTCCGTTTGCGAGTGCCGAATGGGATTCGATGTTCTTAGAGCGCTTGTCGACAGGTGTTGGTGCCCTTATTTCGCAGGGTGCTGAGGTTGCGTTGCTTGAGGTTGCCTGCATGCGTCCTCAAGACGTTGAGGGAGCGGGGGTCCCAGCTTTGCCCGAGCGAGCAATGGATGACCGTGTTGCGCATATAAATGCACTGTTGAAACAAGTCACCGATGGCGAGGATGTTTGGTTTGTGGCCGGACCAACTGCTTGGTGCGACAACGAAACGATCTCATCGAGCCTGGCCTATCGTTGGGATGGGGTGCATGTGTATACGCCTGGAGCGAATCTCATTTACGAAACGATTGCCCGAGATCTGCTCTCGATTCCCGTTGTGCAGGGCTGATTACCCGTCGGTAACTTGAGGTCATGAGTGAATTCTCTCTAGCCCTCAACGATGACCAACAACAGATCAAAGACTGGACCCATGGGTTCGCCGAAGATGTGATGCGTCCAGCCGCCGCTGAGTGGGACGAACGGGAAGAATTCCCGTATCCGATCGTTCAAGAAGCCGCCAAAATCGGCCTCTATGGCTGGGAATTTCTGATGAACGCAGGCCAGGATCGTACGGGCCTGACGCTGCCGGTCGCGGTTGAAGAGTTGTTCTGGGGTGACGCAGGACTGGGTATGGCGATCATGGGAACCGGACTCGCTGCAGCAGGTATTGCCGGCAACGGTACGCCTGAGCAAATGATGGAATGGGTACCGCAGTGTTATGGCGACGCTAACGACGTGAAGCTTGGAGCGTTCTGTGTGAGCGAGCCCGACGCTGGTAGCGATGTGTCGAATCTACGTACTCGAGCGGTGTACGACGAAGCAAAAGATGAGTGGGTACTCAACGGAACGAAAGCCTGGATCACCAACGGTGGTATTGCCGACATTCACGTTGTTGTTGCAGCAGTTGACCCCGAGTTGAAGGGACGTGGCCAAGCATCATTTGTGATCCCCCCGAATACAAAGGGCCTCTCGCAGGGTCAGAAATATATGAAGCATGGAATTCGCGCCTCGCACACCGCAGAGGTGGTGCTCGACGACGTTCGAATCCCCGGTTCTTGTCTGCTTGGCGGCAAGGAAAAACTCGACGCCAAGTTGGCCCGTGCCCGTGAGGCCGGCAAGTCAGGTGCGCCGCAGCCAGCAATGAAGACCTTTGAGGCGACGCGGCCGACGGTGGGGGCGCAGGCACTTGGTATCGCTCGAGCGGCGTACGAGTATGCGCTTGAGTATGCGAAGGAGCGTCATGCGTTCGGCAAGCCGATCATCATGAATCAGGCGATCGCATTCAAGTTGGCGAACATGATCACTGAAATTGATGCGAGCCGCTTGCTGATCTGGCGTGCGGCGTGGTTGGCCCGCAACGGTGGATTCACCAATGCCGAAGGCTCGATGTCGAAGTGGAAGGCGTCAGAGGTTGCGGTGCGCGTTACCGAGGATGCGATACAGATCCTCGGTGGCTACGGCTACACCCGTGAGTACCCAGTTGAGCGTTGGCACCGTGATGCGAAGATCCACACCATCTTCGAGGGCACTTCCGAGATCCAGCAGTTGGTGATCGGCCGGGCCATCTCGGGTATGCGCATCGAGTGAGACGATGAGGGGACGGTCAGCGTCTGTGCTGCTGTCCACCTCGAAAATCGTGTTCTCGTTCTCATAAGTTCAGGTCAACACTTGATTCATTGGGGGGTCATCAATGTTGACAGGAGAGCAGTATCTTGCGTCGCTCAACGACGGGCGCGCGACCTACCTTCACGGACGTCGAATCGACGACTTACTTGCTGAACCAGCATTTGCAGTTCCTGCGAAGGCGATCGCGCGAGGGTACGACAACTGCTATTCGGATGGCCCTGATGCGGTGAACCCGTACATCTTTGCCCCGCGCTCGATTGACGAGATGCGTTCACGCACCGAGGTGTTAACAGGGATGGACATGGCGATCAGCGTGACGTACCAATCGCTGATGACGTTGCTGACAGCTTCACCGAAACTTGCCGGGCTCGACCCGGTCTATCGCGAGCGAATTCAGGCCTATGTCGACGATGCGATTGCCCGAGACATTCGAATCGCCGAATGTATTACCGACGCAAAGGGCGACCGGTCTCTCCCTCCAGGAAAGCAACGAGACCCTGACTCGTATGTCCGAGTTGTTGACCGTCGCCATGACGGCGTTGTCATCCGTGGCGCAAAACTTCACATCACCGCAGCGGCACTGTGCCATGAACACCTCGTGATGCCGACGAAGGCAATGAAGCCCGGTGAAGAGGACTACGCAATCGTGTGCGCGGTGCCAGCAAATGCACCTGGCGTACGAACCATCAATACGACATTTCATCCGGCCGACGATGACAATCGCCACTTTCCGGTGAGCCGGTTGGCGAGCATGCCGGACGCGATGGTCGTGTACGACGATGTATTCGTTCCCTACGACAGGGTGTTCCTTGACGGAGAGGTGTCGATGGCCGCCGTCTTCGCTCATTCGCTGGGGCTATGGGAACGCTTGGGAGGGTTGACCTTTATGGTTCGTCAAGCCGATGAACTCGTAGGTTTTGCTCAACTCATCGCAGAGGCGAACGGGCTTGGAGGTGTGTCGCACATTCGAGAAAAGATTGACGAGATGTCGATTCATGCAACGTTGCTCCGAGCCGGGCTTGAGGCGGCCATTGCAAATGCTCGATCGACTGACGAGGGGTTCTTCTACCCGGATGAACTTTTCACGAACGCTGCGAAGTACCAAGGTGCTGCTCAGTTTGGCGTCATGGTTCGTCACCTTCATGACATCGGTGGTGGAGCAATCCTCACCGCTCCAACGATTGGCGATCTCGAAAACCAAGAGACCCGGGGTTACGTCGAGAAATATATGACCGCATCTGGGGACGTCTCAGCAGAGGATCGCATCCGACTATTTCATGCGATCAGAGACGCAACGGCCGATGCCTACGGTGGCTGGCACCTTGTGACCAACCTGCAGTCTGGTGGAGGTCTGTACGCCCAGCGGATTGTGACCCGAAAGCATTTCGACATGGAGCGCGCAAAGGGCTATGCACGGGAAGCAGCGGGGCTAGATGATGGCGAGTGATGATGTACTGCTCGCTGATGACATTCGAGCAGAGGTACGAATTTGGTTAGAAAGCCACTGGAACCCTCAACAGCCTCTTGGTGAGTGGTGGCATAGCCTCGCCCAATCGGGTTGGGGATTCCCAGACTTTCCAGAACGGTGGTTCGGCAAGGGTTTACCTAGCGAATCTCGAAGAATTGTTCGACAGGAACTTCAGCGTGCGGGAGCATTCGGGCCTCCGCATGGCATTGCGACGATGATGGTCGCTCCGTTACTGGTCGAGATGGGCACCG
>JBMTDQ010000005.1:0-59600 GCA_049432165.1 Ilumatobacteraceae bacterium | reverse complement strand
CATCACGTATGCAACGGTCATTTCGTTATCGAGGTCATTCACCACCATGGAGCCCCCATAGCCGCACCAGAAGCAGACCCTGCGATCAGGCAAATAGGAAGCGGTCTCGTTCGGGAGTCCATAGCCAAGACCGAATTTCACAGGGATTTGTAATACGAGATCGAACCCATCGGACTGCACTCTGAACACCTCTTCGACCGCATCTGACGACATCACCCGAGTGTTACCCATCTTGCCCATCGTCGAGATCAGGCTCTGTGCCTGAGCAACACTTCTTGCATTCCCGTGCCCATTTGCCGCAGGAATGTCGGCTCGGCGCCATTCATCTCGTCCCGCATATTCGGCGAGAACAAGAGGCCCTTTGAAGGTCTTAATCGCCGGATGATCCTGACCAAGTGCACGCAAGTCATTTGAGGGTGGAGGTGGTGGTGTCAATGTTGCAACACGACCAAACTCGCTCTCCGGCAGGCCAATGTGGAAGTCAATCCCGAACGGCTCTGCAATTTCTGCCCGGAAGAATTCACCCAGTTTCATGCCAGTTATCCGGCGAACGACCTCGCCCACAAGGTGACCTTGATTCATTGCGTGATAACCAGACTGAGATCCCGGTTCCCACCAGGGTGCTTGGGTGGCAAGCTTCGCCGTGCTCGATTCCCAATCGAATACGTCATCAACTGTCACGGGCTTGTCCCATCCAGACACCCCAGACGTATGGCCAAGAAAATGACGAACCCGAACCTTCTCTTTGCCATTCTGCGCAAACTCGGGCCAATAGGTTGCTACCGGCGCATCAACGTCGAGCAACCCTCGGTCAACAAGCAATAACGCGCTTAACGCCATCATCGTCTTTGTCGTTGACCACACATTCACGATGGTGTCGTGCTCCCACGGAGCGGGGTTATTCGCTGCAATAGTGCCACCCCACATATCGACAACAAGCTCACCGCCGAGCATGACGGCAACACTTGCTCCTGTATCGGCGCCGGAATCTAGATTCGCAACAAGAATCTCTCGCAACGCCTCAAATCGCGGGTCGCATGTTCCGTTGATCTCTGCCATCTCGTGCCCTTCTCGTGAATCGATGATCCGAGAACGTATCAGGTGGTCCTCATCGGAAATTACTGAACGGCGTCGATGACAAGCGTGATGAGTGGCGCTACGACCAACGCCGGAAGCATGTCGGCGACACGAATTTCTTTGACCTGTAGGAGGCGAATTCCGATGCCGAGAAGAAGGACACCCCCGGCAGCTGTCATAGCTGAAATCAACGCGTCAGGCATGAAGCTTCCGAAGACAACCCCAAGAACGGTGAGAGCACCCTGAACGACAGCGACAGTTACTGCAGAGAACATGACACCAACGCCGAGTGATGCCGCAAACGCCATTGCTGCAAACAGGTCGAGCGATGATTTCAACACGAGTTGATCGATACCGGTACCCAAGCCGTCACTCAGTGATCCGAGGATGGTGAGCGGACCGACGCAAAAGAGCAGCGACGCACTGACGTAACCCTCGATGAACCGAGCGCGATCTTCGTCACCTGCTTCGCCACCAAATCGCTTCTGCAGGCGCGCACCAACCCCATTTAACCGCGTCTCTATTCCCAACGATGACCCCAAAATTCCACCTAGCACCACGGCGCCGAGCACGACAATCAGTGTCCATTCAGACCCAACGACGCCAGTGAACGAATCATCACCAATCGACATCACATTCAGTGCCCCAACCACCAGGGTGATCAGTCCTAATCCGCTGGTCACCGTTTCGCGGGTGACCGATGAAAGCCGATTACCAATGAGGAGTCCGGCGGTTGCACCTACCAGCACCGCGACGATGTTGATCATCGTTCCGAGGCCGATCATTGCGGCCCCCTACAAACCAAAGCGGTACAAGTTGGTCTCGTACGGCTCGAAGCCCAACCGCTGATACAACCGGTTGGCAGCCTCACGCGATGAGCGACTGGTGAGGCTCACATTCTTTGCTCCCCGCTGGCGTGCCTCATCGATCGCCGCAAGATTCAGTGCTTCACCAACGCCAAGACCTCTCGCGGATTCGTCGACCACAACATCTTCAATCCATGCTTTGAGACCGGTGGGGATGCGATAGAACGCAAGAGTCAGGCTTCCAACAACCGAACGCTCACCGTCTGATTCGACTTCCGCAATGAAAAGCACCGAATTTGGGTTATCGATAATTGACAGCAATTCGGCCGATGTGGGTGGCGGGGACGATGACGACAGTTGTGGAATGAGCCGAGAAAACGACTCAACGAGACCGTCGTTGACCTCAGTCGCCGCTCGTACAGAAATTGTCACATCGGCAACGGTATCTGACATCTGATGCCAGCGGTAGCCTCATTGGTGTCATGGATTCTGATACCAGACATATTCGCTGGCACGCCGAACCAGAACTCACCAATCCTGTGATGCTCGTTGCGTTCACTGGATGGAACGATGCTGGGGATGCCGCTTCAACGGCTGTTCGCACCCTGATCGAAACCAGCGGAGCAGAGGCTCTTGCCGACATCGATCCTGAAGCGTTTACCGATTTTGCAACGGTGCGACCACATGTCCGCCTCGATGACCAACAGCGCCGAAATATTGTCTGGCCGACAGTCGGCGTGTGGTCGGCATCACTTCCCGGTTCAGATGTGATCTTCGTGCTTGGCCCAGAACCAGCGCTGCGCTGGAAGACGTTTGCGGCACAAGTTGTGGGTATTGCAGAGAAGTATTCAAGCCCTCTTGTGATCAGCCTTGGTGCGTTGCTCGCTGATGTTCCTCACACCCGTCCAGTCCATGTATTTGGAAGTGCGACAGATGATGATCTGATTTCGAGGTTTGACCTTGAACGGTCTCGATATGAGGGTCCGACCGGAATCGTTGGCGTTGTTCAACACGCACTCACAAGTGCAGGTTTCTCAGGGGCCTCACTGTGGGCGGCAGTTCCTGGTTACGCCTCGCAGGTTCCTTCGCCGAAAGCCGCGGTAGCGCTCATTGAGCGTGCGAGCACCATGATGGGTACACCTGCGCCAATTGGAGAACTCGCCGCTGAGGCTGATGACTACGACGCCCGAGTTGAAGCATTGATCTCTGACGACGATGACCTTGTCATTCACATTGAACAACTCGAATCCATCGTCGATGACATGGAAGATGATCAGGACTCGAGTGGTCCGATCGATCTCTCTGAGTCAGACGATCTTCTCAACGAAGTCGAACAGTTCCTTCGCGAACGCGATAACGAGAACTAACTCAACGAGCGGTAACTACGACTCAGTTCGCCACACCGGCGAGCGGGGGGAGTCAAAACCAGCATCGATTGACTCGCCGCGAATCGCCGCAAACGCCATTTGTCCCCACCACTGGGCACCTGCAGTGACGTCTGGGAGCGCATCCTCTGCGAACCAGCCAACATCACTTGTTTCGAGGGGATGGCCTCGAAGTTCACCACCGGTTGCTCGACAGTGGAAGAGCAACATGTACATGCCGAACCGAGAAAATCCCATCCTCTGGCCGTCTATCACCGAAAGTAAACGAGCCGGCTCACAGATAATTCCTGTTTCTTCTTCGACTTCTTTGACCGCAACTTCAGAGGGCGAGTACCCGACGTCAGCCCATCCTGTTGGATAGAGCCATACGCCCGATTCTCGGCGTTGAACCAAAAGAATCTCGCCATCGTCGTTACCGACCACCGCACCAATCGCAACCTTTGGGGTGATGTATCCCGGCACACCTTCACCAACATTTGCCAGCCATTCCTGAACGAAGTGGTCGGTCTCGCGATCTGTTTCGATTCCCTCGGCGAGTGTCTGGGCGGCGGCCTTGATATCGGCAGCAACGTGAAGCACTTCCTCGTACCGCTCGCGCTCATACAGACTTGCGGTGAAGCCCATTCCTGTGCGCGCGATGGCTGCCAACGTGTCGCTCCATCGAACGAGGTCTCGCGGGTCGGGCACCGATGACGTCATTCACCGACAACCTAGTCGTCAACGAACAACGTGAAGAACCGCTCGCTGAACTTCTTTTCGATGAAACTCGTCAAGCAGTGGCGTTCCCCGGCGAGTTCGCACATAGAACGTGTCAACAACTTCCATTCCAATTGTCTGCACCGTCGCATGGCGAATGTCGAGATCTAGTTCGGCCAGCGCTTTCGTGATGCGGTGCAGCACTCCGAGCGAGGACTCGCAGTGCACCTCAATCACCGTTGCGCTCGTGGAAGCCCCGTCATCAAATACCACCGTTGGCTCACTCAACACCTTGGCCTGGGTTGCTCGACGACGACGCTGACTCTTCACACGTTCTGCAAGCCTCGCCTCAATCGCGAGTTCACCCTTCAGCGCGCGTCGAAGATCAACCAGAACGGGGTCCCACTCGATACCAGATTTTGGACGAATGACGAGAACCTGCGATGCCGCCATCGCATCCACACCGGGCTGTGGTTCATCAGAGTGCGCACGCGCACCGGCGACATCAAGACCATGCAACGACAACACACCTGCGACCTTGCTGAACGCTCCGGGCACGTCAGGGGTGACAACGGTGAGCCGATCGTGACCCTGTTCTTCACTGAGGTGGATCGAAGTCTCGCCCGTTGCCATCCGCTCGAGCGTCGCCGCATCTGGAAAGAGCTGCCACGTGGCCTCTGTGACGTCGCCTCCGCCAAGCACATGGCTCACTCGACTCACGAGGTCATTCACGAGTCCCTCTTTCCACGACCCCCAGGCCGACGGCCCCGTCGCTTTCGAGTCGCTCTCGGTCAGAGCGTGTAGTAGTTCGAGTCGTTGAGCGTCACCAACTTGGCTTGCAACCGATGCGATTGTTGCTGGATCGCTGAGGTCTCGTCGCATCGCAACATCAGGAATCAACAGATGGTGCTCAACCATTGCAACGATGACATCAGTGTCGGCTTCGGACAGTCCAAATCGTGGTCCGATCGAAGTCGCCACCAGGTTCATACCCACTTCGGTGTGTTCTCCGGGAAGACCTTTTCCAATGTCGTGCAGTAACGCTCCGAGTACCAACAGGTCGGGACGCTGGACTCGATCAGCGAGTTCAGCAGCGTTCGCTGCTGCCTCCCATAGGTGACGGTCGACAGTAAATCGGTGGTAGGCGTTTCGCTGTGGCTTTGCTCGGACCGGCGCCCACTCTGGGAAAATTCGTTCGATTAACGAGTGCTGATCGAGGCTTTCAAGGACTGGAATCGCACGATGCCCTTCGAGGAGGAGGGCGACAAGTTCGTCAACGGCTCCGGCAGGCCAACGGTCGGGCCAATCCGGCATCTCTTCAGCAAAGCGCTGCAGGCTCCGACGTCCGATGCGATGTCCCGACCGAGCCGAGGCTTGAGCAACTCGAAGAATCAGTGTCGGGTCACTGGCAAGATCGACGTCATAGTCGACTTCTACGTCACCTTCGACGATGTTGATTCCTGGGGCAAGACGAACAGGGCGACCATCTCCGACGCGTCCATGGTGAGACCACGTTTCGTCTGAGATCCAGGCAATCGTCCGTGCGGCAGCCGAAATCTCCGACATCATTGCGTCGGCATCGGTGAACCCGGCGCTTACAGCAGCCGCATCTTGATCTTCTAGTCTCAGTACTTCTCCTCGGCGACCGGTCGATCGATGAAGCCCTACCCGTGCGCGCAGGAGCGTGCCGTAGCAGTCATCAAGGACAGCAAGGTCGGAGTCAGGAATCGAGAGACCGGCTGCGCGAGCCCACCAGAGCGACTGCACATCTCGAAGTCCCCCGTGACCACTTTTGATATCAGGTTCGAGGGTGTAGGCCACCTCGCCGGCAGACGTCTGACGCTGATGAGATGCTTCGCGAATTTCGGCTAACCATTTTTTGCGGCGGCGACGCCACGCAGTTTGTGCCTGTTCAATGACCTGCTGAGCCATTCGTTCGTCCCCAGCAAGAAACCGCCCCGTTACGAGACTCGAAGCAGTGTCAATATCGGACTTTGCCAAAGCTTCTTGCTCATCAACACTTCGAACTGCGTGGCCGAGAGCAACACCTGCATCCCAGATGGGGTACCACATCGCAGACGACAATGGTTCCACTCGCTCAGATTTACTTTTATGGATTACCAAGACGTCAAGATCACTAAATGGGGCTAACTCTCCACGCCCGTATCCACCAACGGCAATAACGGCAATCTTTGGTGCCTTTGGATGCTGTCCACGCGCAGATTCATACAGCTTGAGTAGCCACCGGTCTGTGGCATCAGACAGTGCCACGCAAAATTCTCGGCCAGTAAGCGGCGACGATGCGATCAGGCGATTTCGTGAAGTGGGGGAAATACGCCTCGTCATCTTTGAAAGAGTAGATGCATTCTCAACGAATCGTCACCGTCAGCGAAGACCTTCATCGCGCCGGCGGAGCAAAATTGTCGCTGCTTTCCACGCTCCCCACTCAAGACCCGGCTGGTGCAGGCGGATGTCGATATCACTCCAAGTCGCTGGAGCGATTCCAAACACGTCATGAGGATTGGCCGCCTGCGCAAATTCATCGCGAGACACAGGTCGTGCTCCAACACTCAACAGAAAATCGGTTGGCTCACGAAGCGATGCGCGAACGAGCGCCAAAGGATTAGCTCGTTGTTCATCAGGATCAGTGTTGAGGAGCACATCAAGTTGTTCAAGCAATACACCAGACACCGCTTCAGCCACCTCGTTCAAACGTTCACTGGTGAGGCTCGTCGCAATGCCCTGGTTCAGCAGCACGCCATTCATCTGTTGAATGAGCCAGCCAGGGATGCACGCATGCAACGTTGATTGGAGCACTTGAACTGGCGACGGCTGTTCACCCACGGTTCTCTTCTATCGTGTCGGCATGAGCTTTTGCACGAGTCGCCGACGCCACGCCCGTATTGCGTGTGCATCCGGCCTTCTCGCTGTAGCGACAGCCTGCGCATCACCTTCAGGGTCCGGGCCTGAGCTGACCGTTAATGTCCCTGTGACCACCGTCGCCCCTGAGCAATCTGGCGACGGCGTGGTTCAAATCGCTGCGTTCCTTCCAGCGACAGGCCCCGGAGCGCGAATTGGCACACCGATGTCAGACGCAGTTCGCCTCGCCGTCAGCGACATCAACGCGGCTGGAGGTGTGCTCGGCAACCCACTCGAGGTCAACTTTGTTGATGAAGCAACATCAAACGATCTCGGTATTGCCCTGCAATCAGATGTCGACGCAATCGTCGGTCCTGCTTCATCGTTAAACGCTCTCTCGATGCTTGGTGACGCTGTTGAGTCTGGAGTGCTCTCCTGCTCACCAACTGCAACCTCACTGCTGCTCGACCGATTTCCTGATACAAACCTGTTTTTTCGCACAGTAGGTAGCGACAGCCTTCAGATGGCTGCCGTCGCACGAACTGCTGCGAGAACTGGTGGCGGATCCGTCACGATTGTTCACCTTGATGACCCCTACGGGCGTGGGCTTGCACAAGCCTTGGAACGTGCGATTGAACTTCGGCCAAGTCTCGCCTTGAATGCGACGATTCCCTTTTCAGGCAGCGACCCGAATCTCGATGACGACGCTGACAGCGTGATCAAAACTGGATCGCGGGTCATTGTGCTCCTTGGAGATGAGGCCGATGGCGGTCGAATGTTGTCGGCAATTGATCTCGCACTTCCGAACGATGCCGGAGTTGCTGCACCGTTCGTTGTAGTGAATGACGGCCTTCGAAGTGCCAGCGACACGATCGCAACTATTTCTGATCGACTTCGAGAGCAGATCATCGGTGTTGCTGCCCGAGCCATCGTCACGACCATCGATAACCCTGTCGGGTATTTCTCGACGAATGCGTATGACTGCGTGATGCTGATTGCTCTTGCGGCTCGGCAAGCGGGAAGCGATACGCCGAGGTCAATTGCGAACCAGATGGCATCGGTCTCATCCGGAGGGCGCCTGTGCACCACCTATGCAGACTGCGCGGAACTGATCGACCAGGGTTTACAAATTGACTACAACGGCCGATCGGGGGCAGTTGACCTCAATGCAACTGGTGATCTCAGCCGAGCGTGGTTTAGAGAATTCCGATTCGATGATGACGGCCGTGAATACATCTTCAACGAAGTGGGAATCGAAGTTTCGTCATAGGTTTCGGTGCTGCCACCAAGTCAGTTGCGATCAGACGAGATCGTCGATTGGCGCAAGGTAACCAACAAAGAAATCTCCGAATTCTCCGTACAGGGCAGACCCTTTGTCAAACCTCATCGTGTAGACGACATCTTTGATGATCTCGAGGCTCACCCCAAAGAGGGTCACACCCCACTCATGAGAATCAAGACCGGTTGACGCGGTCACAAGTTGCACAATTTTGCCAGCGAATGCTCGGCCGCTCTTTCCGTGCTCCATCATCATTTCAGTGCGTTCCTCGAATGGTGTTGCGTACCAGTTCGCATGGCCTTCACGACGTTTGCTCATCGGATAGAAACAGAATGCTGGCTTACCCTCAGGTGGAAGCTGCGGATAGAGACGATCTCGTAGCGCTTCCTCTGGTAGCCCTTTTGCGTACTCACTTACTTCTGTGATGCTGAGGTAGCTATCGCGGACCTCCAAACCGGCACGTTGCATCCGCGTCTGTAGCGAATACAACACTGCGGTGTCATTGCTAATCGCCATCACTCCAATATCGGCCTTGTGGCCAAGCATTGCTGCGGTAATCACTTGGCACCCGGCTGATCGAGCATCGGCAACTGCAGAATTCAGTGCCTCACGATCTGTCGCTGGAGTTGTTGCACAGAACAAGTGGAGGACGCATACACCGGTTTCCATCTGCATGCTGTCGAGGCTATCGACGAACTACCGAGGCGAAGGCCCTTGCTACACGACCTGCAGCATCTGAATCGACCTCAAGAAAGAGTGATGGTTCGATGAGTTCGACTTCGGAGATCATCGGGCCATCGATCGTTGGTAAGAGATCGATCCGCGCATATGCAGTCAGCGGAAGAACCGACAACACACGATCGCAGAGTGCTTGCTCGGCTTCAGTTGGCAGGTGGGTGCTAATGACCTCGACCACGTGATCGTCGCCAGACCATTGAGGTTCACCGTTCAGAATTGCTTCTTTATGAAATGCATGGGTGAATGTTCCGCCCGCTGTCACGAGTCCGACTTCACCATATGTGTCGATATCGCTCAAGTACGGCTGAGCCATCGGCGTAATCCCGCTACCTAACAGGTCTTCGACGTAGGTAATCGCGCCCTCAAATTGATTGGTGAATCGACGAACGCCGTGAGAACCGGCACCGACGGTTGGTTTGATGACGATGTCGTCACCGGCCGATGCGAGTTGCGAATGCCATTGAGGTTCGGTGCGGTCGATGAAGTGAGTCGGAACTGTTGGAAGTCCCTTCGCTGAGAGGTCAGCGAGGTAACGCTTGTCAGAGTTCCACCGGATGAGATCAGCAGGATTCCATAGTTGTGTCTCTGTTGAGACGACCGTCAGCCAGTGGTCGAACTCTGATAACCGCCGGTGGTAATCCCAGGTGGATCGAACAATCGCAGCGTCGTACGAGGCCCACTCGACAGAGTCGTCCCAGGCAACAACGTCGGTGTCAATGTCGAGGCCAGCAAGTGCGGACACCAGCAGTGGCAAGTCAGAATCAGGATGCGATAGGCCCGATGACGTGACAAGAGCAAGCTTCATCGCGTTACGACAAAATGCAGCGAGAAAAGGGTTGGAACAGCGAACTAATCAGCCGCCGGCGACAGCCGGAATGATGCTGACGGTGACACCGTCGGCAACATCGGTCGACAGTCCGTCGAGGTAACGAACGTCGTCATCGTCAACAAAAATATTGACGAACTTGCGAAGGTTGCCATCTTCGTCGAGGAGACGATCCGCAAAACCCGGGTGAGTTCCTTCAAGAGCAGCGATCACATCAGAAAGTGCTCCCGCTTGGACCTCAACTTGCTTCTCGCCGCCAGAGAGCGGGCGAAGGGTGGTTGGGATGCGAACAGTTACAGCCATAGGTAAAACACTACCGAGTTGGTCAGATTTCAGCACACTGAGCTCATGTAGGTTGTCGGTGTGCGTGTACTCGCAGCAGTCGACAAATTCCGTGGCACAGCAACTGCCCACGAGGTTGCAGCCGCCATTGGTGATGCCTGCTGGGATCTTGGTCATGAAGTTGTTGAATTACCGCTCGCCGACGGCGGGGAAGGTCTCCTTGAAGTATTTGGTGGCGCGAACCGACACCACCGAGTGACCGGGCCGCTCGGCACGCCAATCGAAGCTGGATGGCGGCTCAATGGTCGGACCGCCATCATTGAAATGGCCCAGGCTGCAGGCCTCGAGCGCGCTGGAGGAGCCGACGCAAACCGTCCACTCGACGCAACAACAGCGGGAGTTGGCGAACTCATCCTTCATGCAGTTGCCGCCGGAGCGAAGAAGGTCATCGTCGGCCTCGGTGGGTCAGCAACTACCGATGGTGGACTTGGTGCGATACAAGCGATTGGCTCATCCGGCCGACTCAACGGGGTGGATCTGCGAATCGCATGTGATGTGACAACGAGATTTGTTGACGCAGCACGAGTCTTCGGACCTCAAAAAGGAGCGACGCCCGCCCAGGTCGATCTACTTACTGGGCGCCTTCAACGGCTCGTGCAGGTGTACGAGAATGACTTCGGCGTCAATGTCGCTGACGTATCGGGTTCGGGTGCTGCAGGCGGGCTAGCGGGTGGTCTGGTGGCGCTTGGAGGTGTCATCGAGCCAGGTTTCGATCTTGTGGCTGATGAGGTAGGCCTCTATGACGCTCTCGAACAGGCCGACATCATCATTACTGGTGAGGGACATCTCGACACCCAAAGCTTCGAAGGCAAAGTGGTTGGTGGAATTGAACGGCTTGCTGCTGAGCGCGATCTCCCGGTGGTCGTCATCTGCGGAGTTGCTGACGACGATGTAGCGAATCGGCTTCCTACGTATTCACTCAGCGACCGCTACGGAATTGAGGCGGCGACGTCGCAAACGAAACGTCTCATTAGCGAGACCACCCGGGAGATTCTTTCGGAATTTAGAGATTCTTAGAGCCTCAGCCGGAGGTTCCAGCTTCGACTTCAGTCACTGCCGCCGGGGCAAGCTCTTCAAGTGTCCGGCCCGCTTTGTCAAGACCAAGCATGATGAGAACGCCTGCTCCGTCGAGTGAACCGGTCTGCGTTGGTGCCGGAGTCTGCACGGGAGCAATCGAAGACACCCCGCCCATCGAAGCTGCGACCGACTCGGCCACGGCCTGGGCAGCTGGAATTCCCGCGTCGTAGTACACAACCGTCAGTTCGAGACGTCCACCAATCGATGACGAGGCGTTGGTTGGCGAACCAACCGAGTATCCGGCGGCAGCAAGTTCATCACTCAACAATCCGGCTGAGCCACTGACGCCGTTTGCATTTGCAATGATCACCGATGCGCCCTCAGTTACCGGGCCGGCAACGGTTGTAGTTGTCTCAAGCACAACGGTCGTCGATGTCAATGAGGCATCTGATGCGACGGTGGTTTCCACCGAAGTGGTGGCAACAGGTCCACCGAGCACGGCATCTCCGCTCGAGGAAATCGAACGCAGAATTAAGAAACCAACAACAACTGCAACGACCGACAGAACAATTGCGAGCCCGCCAGCTACTTGGGCGGGTTCATTGCGAGGCACACGCCTTGGCACGCCTCCGCTCGAGTCTCTTGAATCACTCATTTCGACGTCCCTCCTGATGCATCGGTGCCAGTTCCGAGTCGTTCACGACGCCGGATGACCCGTTGACGCTCAAGCCGTCGCACAAGAAGTTCATCGTGCTCAAGAGCCTCTGGGAGTTCCAGCAATTCGTTCAACTCTCCATGGTACTCGTCAACCGAACACTGGAATCGCGCGCGGATTGCCCGTTCACGAGTGTCGTCAAGCGTCCACCAGGTTCGCTCGAATTCGAGTATGGCTCGCTGACGATCTGTGATCACCTCACCACAATTACCGCTCAGAGGGTGCCTTTACAAGCACCCTCCCGAACCTTCATCAAGGTTTCATCAATTATCCTCTACAAGCGTGTCTGACAAGCCGTTCATTATTGGAGTTGCCGGAGGCACTTCATCGGGGAAAACAACGATTGCTGAACGACTTGTCGAGGCGATGGGGGCTGACGATCTCGCTCTCGTAAAACTCGACTCGTATTACATTTCGCGGACCGAACAGCCGATGGAAGAACGAGTAGCGGCGAATTACGACCATCCGTCAGCATTCGACTGGGATCTCATGAACGAGCACCTTGGCGAGTTGGTGCAATGGAGACCGGCGCCCGTGCCGACCTACGACTACACCATTCACGACCGAACCGACATTGTCGACATGGTCCAGCCCGCTCGCATCATTGTCGTTGAGGGAATTCTCGTGCTCTGGAATAGCGAACTACGGGATCGTTTTGACCTCAAAATATTTGTCGACACCCCAGCAGACCTGCGCTTTATTCGGCGGCTCGAACGTGACGTTGTCGAACGTGGCCGAACCCAAGAAAGCATTATCGCTCAATATCTTGCAACCGTTCGGCCAAGTCACGAGGACTTCATTGAGCCAAGCCGTGCTCATGCTGACGTCGTGATCCCTGAAGGTGGCCTCAACCGTCCAGCACTTGACATGTTGCTGGCTCGAGTGCGCGAAATCGTCGGTTAAACCGTCGGGTTACGGGGTGCTTGTGGTGGCGCCCGGCAAGAGTTGATCGGCGAAATCATCACCGAGCGCAATAAGAACGCCAGCATCACCGATGTCTGATGAGCTCACTGGCGGAACGGTTGGCATCTCGATCAACTGAATCACACCACCGAACACGCGAACCAACGACTCAGCCACGACGAGCGCTGCTTCATCATCGACGTAATAGATTTTGGAGGCTCCAAGGGCACCCTCGGTCGAGTTCGTTGGTGTGCCCATGCTGAATCCTTCAGCGGCGAGCAATTCCGACATACGGCCAGCAGATCCATTCACGCTGCTCGCATTTGCCACGATGACGGTTGCACCCTCGGTCACTATCTCTGGGACCGCCGTCGTCGTTGTCACCTCAACGGTTGTCGTGGTGGCCGCTAGCGCAGCTGTTGTTTCAACCGATGGTTCAAGTGTTGTCGTGGTGGTATCGGTGGCGTCGCCACTACCGCAAGCGGCAATGAGTGCTCCACACGCAACAACAGCCATTACTCCTCGAACACGGTGCACGGCTTCGGCCAAATTTTCGATGCGACTGAGTGCCATGGCCTTTACAGTACCGCGTTCACGTTGCCCTCTAGATTCGGGCTTAACGATGCCACGTCGAGCGATGTAACGTCTCGCAGACCTATGAGTGCCTCGATTCCCATCATCAACCTTCAGTCACCTGATGAAGATGTCATCGCCGGGATTATCGATGCCTACTCACAGATTGGCTTTGCGCAGATCGTTGGGCATGGCGTTGACCAACGCACAATCGACGGGGCATTCGGTGCTTCTGCTCGTTTCCACGCTCTTCCAATTGAAGAGAAGATGGCGATTGCACTTGACCGCAACCACCGTGGGTACATCGCTGATGGCACTGCTGTTGATCGCTCATCTGAGGTGGTGGCAGCGACGGCGGCAAATCGGAGCGAGTCGTTCATGATGATGCGTGAAGATGCGTCCGACTCTGACGAGGTACTGCGTGGGACTCCGCTCGCAGGTGCAAATCAGTGGCCTCAGCTCGAGAATTTTCGAGAGCCAGTTACCGCGTGTCATGACGCAATGCGAGATGTTGCACTCCGGGTTCTGTCACTGGTTGACCGTGGGCTTCAAGCCGATAGCGCACTGATTCGGGCATTCGATATACCAACAACGTGGTTTCGGTTACTGCACTATCCACCAGTTGATGTGAATGCTCCGGTCGATGTGTTTGGATCGGCGCCGCACACCGACTTCGGTGCACTCACCCTTGTTGCCCAGGACACTGCTGGTGGCCTTCAGGTTGCTCAGGGAGACAACCAGTGGATTGATGTTGAGCCAATCGATGGGGCGTTCGTCATGAATGCGGGTTCGATGTTGCATCGGTGGAGTAACGGACGGCTTCGAGCAACCCCTCACCGAGTTCGTAACCGTGGAGTGAGTGATCGCTACTCATGCGTGCTGTTTTGCGACCCACATATGTCAACTGAGATTGCGCCACTAGCTTCATGTCTTGATGACGGGGAAGCACCTCGCTTTGAGCCGGTCATCTTTTCTGATGTTGTTGCGCATCACCTAGGTGCGATTTACGAGCAGCATCAGAACTGATTACGAGTGGAGCCGGGTGCGAGAATCGAACTCGCGACCACATGATTACAAGTCAAGTGCTCTACCAACTGAGCTAACCCGGCAGCGTCACGGACAAGTCCGTTTTGCAGGGCCAAGGCTACGAGACGAGTGCGCCGACGGCTACCACTCGTACCAGCGCACCAACTTCGCGTTCACAACAATTCGGTAATCGAGGCTCGTCGGCAAGAAATTCTTTCTACTGCACGCAATCAATGACACCGATGTTGTCGATAACGAACGGGTAGCGGCAAGAATCTCATCTCGATCAGATGAGGTGAGCAGCCGCTCAACGACCTCGTACTCAAATGTCCGCCGATCTGAGGTCACAATCTCGACACGATCGCCAGCGACAAGGCGATGAATATTCCTGAAGGGTCCTCCTGCGCTTGTCCGATGCGCAAACAGGGCGACGTTCCCCGACTGCCCCATATCGCCGGTGCCAGTCCAGTGCCAGGTATCGCCCTCATCGGTGACTACGACCGAGTCGCCGTCTCGCACCCTCGATTCAAGATTGAGTGCCGGAACCTTCAGCATCCATTCAGGCCCAATCGCCTGAGGGGCCGGATTATCGGGAGCGCCAACAGCAGCGGAACGTGGGCTACCCGTGAAATAGCCAAAGTAATCGACGAGCACATGACAACCCTCTGAGGCATACACCGATAACCCGTGATCTCTCGTCACTCGCGAGACACAGTGATTTGCAACCGTCTGGCCCCGCTCAGTGTGGTTCACCGTTGAATACTCCGGGTATACCGATGGCGCCCAGCGATAGGTGCGAGCAGGCCCCATGGTGAGGTATCCCCAACCCAGGGCATCAACCGCCGTCACATTGACTGCAACTGCGGATGCCTGACTTGCTGCCTCTCCCGGAACAGAAGATTCGAGCATCCAATTGCGCCAAAGACGATGCGGTGTCTTACGCGTGTCGACAATTCGTGACGGCGCAGCAGGAACAAACAGTCCATCGGTCCCGTTGGCAGAGTCAGCACCTGTGTAATAGCCCAAGAGATCAACGATGACGTGACCTCCACCGTGCGACCAGACCCGGAACCCCCTGCGATCACCGTCATCGCCAACACGCACAATCGCTCCAGCTGCGCGCGTCTGTCCAACTCCGTCAACATTGAGATTCGAGGTTTCTGGAATCGAACTCACTCCAAACGGCACACAGGTCAAATAGCCCCAACCTTTGGTACCAGTGGTCGTCAAGTTGATGGCGACAGCCGACGCGTCCGACGGCACAAACGACGTGAGATCGATAGCAACCTGTTCACCTGCACCTATCGAACCTCGTGTTGTGCCCCGTGAATCGAACACCCGCCTGGGGATGTCACGACCGATAAACCTTCCGTCGCGTACCGCTCCAGCAACCCCTAGGTAATACCCAGCAACGTCAACGATAAGTTTGCAATCATCATGTGACTGAACTTCAACTGACCCGGTTGCACCAAGTTGAATCGTTGCCAAGTTCGCAACCGCTTGGGACTTGCGACGAAAATTAAGTGTCGAGACGTATGGGGCTGTGATCCCCGATGGATACACCGTGACGAAGTTATGTTCGGCGCGGTTAATCGCTGTCACCGTCAAAACAGCGGCAACTGCGTTCTCGGGGATTCCCGCACGTCCGCAAACCTGCACTGAAATGTGTCGACCCTGATCACCGCCTTGGTCAACATACGGGTATGGACCGTCTGCCGGTTGGCGGGTGTCAGAAAGACGAACCTGTCGACTTAAGGGAACAAATTTTCCTGCGCCACTTGGCACCGATACGTTCGGTTGCCGAAGCCCCAACACACGTGGAGCATCGCCAACAGCAACGAGTCCAAGACCGGCACCCAACCCTCCAAGAAAGTGGCGACGCCCAACGAGAAAAGGGCGATCGTTATCGGCGTGCACTCTCACCACGCTAGGGGGCGCCGAACCGCCAGCAACAATCGTTGTAACCCGAACTGATGGCCGCTCCGATCAGCGGTGGCGACGCACCTCATAGGCCGCGAGTGCTGCCGCAGCCGACACGTTCAATGACTCAACTCGACCATGCATTGGAATCGCACAAATCAGGTCGCAACGTTCGCGGACGAGGCGTGAAAGCCCAGCGCCTTCTGCTCCAAGCACCACACAAATGCCCTCAACAGCAAGGTCGCCAAGTTCAAACAAACTGCGGTCAGCAGCGTCATCAAGACCAACGATCCAAATGCCCTGGTCCTTCATGCGGGCGAGAGCGGCAGGTAGCCCCGGTACAACTGCAACCGGCACATGCTCAACTGCACCTGCGGCCGCCTTGGCAACCGTTGGAGTGATGTGCACCGCACGATGACGGGGGACGACAATTCCATCGACACCGGCTCCCTCGCAGCTGCGCATAATCGCTCCGAGGTTGCCCGGATCGGTCACACCATCAACAGCAACCAAGAACGGTGCAACACCCTCGCGACGCTTAATGAGCCGGGCGAGGTCAACCTCTGGAACTTCTGCTGCTCGTGCCAGCACTCCCTGAGGAGCTTCTGACCGGGCGGCGGTTTCAAGACGCCGGCGCGCAACATATGACACCGGGACACGATTCGCGCGAGCAAGACCAACAATGTCGTCGAGAGCCTCATCGCCTTCGAGTTCAGATGAGATCCAGATCTCTTGCACTTTGCGGCGCTGGGCAAGAAGTAATTCCCGAACGGCTTGTCGCCCCTCGATTTGTGAACCACCAAGCGTTTTCGGGCGTGATGCACGTGGTTCATCATCTCGACGGATCGCTCCGGTACGTCCGGCGCCGCGGCTACGTGGGTTTGGGCGAGAGCCACCTCTTCCTGCGGGTCGTGAACCGCTGCGCGCGCTTTTTCTTGGCTGCCCGTTTCCTCGCGAGCCTCCACCACTATTTCTCCGACCGTTCATCGTGTCACCACCACCGTTGCCCAACATGCAATTCCTTCAACACGACCAATCGCGCCGAGACCTTCGGCGCGCCGCCCCGTCACCGTTACCGGTGCAGCACACGCCGCTCCAAGATTCTGCTGCATTTCCTGCCTGGCAGGAGCAATTCTTGGTTGCTCACAGACAATCGCCACCGAAGCGTTCCGGATCGTCCACCCGAGTGAGACCACCTCAGATGCGACCGCTCGCAACATCTCAATTGAGTTTGCCCCTTCCCATTGGGGGTCGGTATCAGGAAAGCGCTCACCAAGGTCGCCAAGCTGCAACGCAGAGAGCAATGCGTCGGTGATCGCATGCGCAGGAACGTCAGCATCCGAATGCCCAATCAGTGAACGTTCACCGGGAAACTTCACGCCACCAAGGATGAGTGCTCGCCCCTCTTCGTCACCGAAGCGGTGAATGTCAAACCCTTGCCCAACTCGAATATCAGAAATCATGTTCAACCTCTTGCCGCGCCCATTCAAGATCTTCAGGGGTGGTGATCTTCCGGTTTCGCTGCTCTCCTGCTACAACGACAACAACTCCCCCGGCACGCTCAACCAGCATCGCATCATCTGTTGCATCGACACCGCTTTCACCCGCAGCATGAGCATTGCGAAGCGCTGATGCCTTGAAGGCTTGTGGGGTTTGCACAGCAACAAGTGTCGATCGGACTGGCGTTGACTCAACTCTGCCGCTCCCATCTGCGGCAACGATCTTGATGGTGTCGGTAACCGGTACCGCCGGGATCGCAGCGTCAGCGCCCGCTCGCACCGCTGCAATGACGTCAGCGAAGAGTTGAGCTGATGCAAATGGCCGAGCGGCATCGTGGACACAGATGATGTCAGCATCTGCCGGAACATGATCTAATCCGTTTCGTACGCTCGCGCTGCGCGAGGCCCCGCCAGCAATACCGCCCTCGGTTTCGGCGTCTGCAGGAGGAACGACAACAACCACACCCTCGCTGGCAAGTCGAGCTGTCGCCACCGAACGATCTATGACCCGCTCCTTACCAACAACCTCATATTGCTTGAGGCCACCGAAGCGCGATCCACTACCAGCACCCACAACAATTGACCACACACGTGGAAGCTCGTGCTGCTCGCTAGAAGTCATTGAGGCGCAGGGTAGTACCATCGGGGCACAGTGACTCCGAATGCAACACCCCCACTTACTCCGCTCACCGCGCTCCAAAGCGTGGCGATCTTCTCAGAGGTGCAAGAAGACACCCTTGTCGGCTTGTTGGAGGTCGCCGAAACCAAGGATCTCGTCCGTGGTGATGTGCTCTTCGCTGAGGGCGATGAGCCAACTTCACTGCATATTGTGCTGTCAGGTCGCATTGCGATCGTCATGACCTCAGAGGTTGACAATCGTGAGAGCGTTGTTGCGCTCATGGACTCTGGGGATTTGTTTGGGGAGCTCGGTTTGCTTGACAACGGAGCCCGCTCTGCAACCGCACGCGCCATCGAGCCGACCTCTGTGCTTGAGATTGGATACGAGCACGTCAAGAAGATCTTTGATGCACAGCCTGACCTCGTATGGGCTGCGGCTCGAATGCTTGCGCAGCGTCTGCGAGCGATGGACGAAGCACTTTCAGACTCTGTGTTCCTTGACGTGACCGGCAGAACCGCTAAACGCATCATCGAACTTTCCGAAGGTAATGACGAATTCACGATGCCAGTCACTCAAGAAGAGCTTGCAGGCATGGTTGGCGCCTCACGCGAACGAGTGAACAAAGCAATCGCAAGTTTCGTGAAGCTCGGGTGGCTTGAGCAGCACGATCGCAACTACCGAATTCTTCAACGCAACGATCTTGAAATTCGCGCCCACTAGCGGGCGCTGCGAACGCTTTAGTTACCGCGAACCCAATCGCCGACTCTTGCGAACGCATCGGCTGCATCATCAGCTCGGTGATCCGGACGGCTCGCGTCGTGGGCGAAACCATGTTTCGCATCTGCATAGCGAACTACCTGGGTGCCGGTTGCTTCAAGATCTGAGACCGCATCAGGTGGGGTGTACGGATCAAGGTCACCAATAATGGCGAGCACCGGATCAGGCGACGCAGCAACATGCGGTAACGGCTCACTTTGACCAGGGCCGTTCCAAGCCTCAGGAAGCCGGATCATTCCGTAGAAACTCGCAATTCGGTCGAATATTCCTTGATCGGCCGCTTTGAAACAGTGCATGCCACCGAGACAGAAACCAATCAGACTCACGTCGTCACACCCGGTGAGATCAGCAGCTGCTGCAAGATCACCTAACACTCGGTCATCGGTGAGTCTCGCAACTGCTTCATAACGAGGCTCAATATCTGGCGAGAGCGATTCTGTCGGGAAGGGTTCGACCGCAATAGTGGTCATGTTCCACTCGCGAGCGAAACGTTCGACGAGATCGTCGAACAGTGGACGAAGACCAAAAATGTCAGGGGCAACCACAAGTCCTCGGGTTGATCCAGCAACCCGGACGACTTCGAGTTCAGTTCCGTTATCTAGACGTTCACGCATGGGCGTGACCTTATTCCACTCGCTGCAACAGCGGCGGCTCAGGCATCGCGACGGCGATCCACGGAGATGCCAATCACCAAGATCACAAGTGCAAACATCGCAAAGTACAGATGTGCCCAAGGCCGCCCTAGGGTGCCGTCAAGTCCTGGATTGTTGTCGACTGTTTGGATTGCTGCCTGGTACGGCATCCACTTTCGCGCCGACTCGACCCCACTTAACGCGAATGCAAGTGCAACCAAGTTTTCGATGATGAGTGGCCACAGCAATACGACCACGATCGCCACCGGAGAATTTTTAATCAGAACCCCAAGACCGAGGCCAAACCACGACACGATGACCGCAAGTGCAACGAGTGCAACAAACACGCCTGTCGTGTGACTCAGCCATCCGGTGACGAAGATCGGTGCGCCACGCCCGTCGAGTAGTACTGCACCAACTCCAAATGTTGACCAGAACAGCACGGTCATGACAACAGAAGTGACGGCTGTACCAACGATTGCTTTGCTCACAATGACCTTCCAACGTGCAGGCACGGCCGCATAGGTCACTCGAATCGTCCCGTGTGTGAACTCGCTCGTCAGATTGATGACCCACAGAGAGGTCAGCAGGAGCAAAGAAACAACTCCTGTTCCTGTCACCATCGAACCGAGTTCGCGATACGACATGAACTGTGGCTCCGGATTGAACACGCCAACCAATGTCGAGATCACTAGCGGGAAGGCCATCGCAATGATGAGAAGTACCCAATGCGACCGAACGGTTCGTGCTTTCAGAAATTCACTCGCAATCACAGCTTTCATTGCGAGTCTCCTGATCGGTACTCCTGGTCGTCTCGTGTCACTGCGAGAAAAGCATCTTCGAGACTGTCAGTCACTTCGGAGAGCTCATGCAATGGCACGTTGTGATGATGGGCAAGTTCACCGATCTCAGCCATCGAGATCCCGGTCACAAGCGCTGAATCATTTGGTGCAACTTCACCGAACGGCGAAACTTCGCCACCGTGTTCGCGCATGGCTTCGACCAGGGCATCAAGTTGCGGTGACCGCACACGAACTCGTGTTGTCGTGTGCCGCGCTATGAACGCACTGGCTTGCTCTTGCGCGATCAGTTTTCCTCGTCCGATGACCACAAGGTCTTGTGCCATCAGAGCGATCTCTGACAGTTGGTGACTGCTCACGAGTACGGCGCGTCCTTGACCTGCGAGATACCGAAGCATGTCACGCATCCAGCGAATACCTTCAGGGTCAAGGCCGTTTGCTGGCTCATCAAGAATGATGACTTCAGGGTCACCGAGCATTGTTGCGGCCAGACCGAGGCGCTGCTTCATTCCGAGTGAAAATGTTTTCACTCGGCGGTGAGCAACTTCACTCAACCCAACGAGAGATAACACCTCATCAACGCGCTGCCGTTCAAGGTGATTCGACATGGCAAGCCATTCAAGATGACGTCGGGCTGAACGTCCGGGGTGAACATATGACGCATCGAGCAGTACGCCGATCATTCTGATTGGGTGAGCGATTTCACCGTATCGGCGGCCTGAGAATCGAACGGTTCCCGACTGTGGGCGGTCGAGGTCAACCATGCACCGCATCGTCGTCGACTTACCGGACCCGTTCGGACCAAGAAATCCGGTGACCCGTCCCGGCTGGACATCAAAACTGAGATTGTCAATCGCAAGCGTTGTACCAAATCGCTTGGTGAGCCCCTCAACGCTGATCATTGGTGTGAACGTAGTCGCTGTTACGAGCGGACTGCGGTCGCCGCTGCACGATGAGCAGCATCTGAAAGATCTGCCATCACGGCATCGTCGTGACCGAGGCCTACAAACAATGCCTCGTAGGCACCTGGCGCCATTGCGACACCTTCGGTCAACATCGCGTGAAAGAAGCGTGCGTAAAGGTCCTCGTCGGTGGTCTTCGCGTCGTCGAAGTTCTTCACTGGACCACCGTCACCCATGAATGCTCCGACAAGGGTGCCAACACGAGGGAAGTGTGCCCGGAGACCGGCTGAGCGACAGGCATCATCAAGCAGCGCCGACAGATGTGTTGCGCGACGCTCTAGCTCGGTGTAAACCTCGGGCTCCAACACATTCAAGGCAGCAAGACCCGCTGCGGTTGCAATTGGATTTCCAGCAAGGGTGCCCGCGTGAAATACCGGCCCAAGTGGTGAGAGAGTTTCCATGATCGCTTGGTGACCGCCAACTGCTCCGATCGGAAGTCCACCACCGATGACCTTTCCGAAAGTGGTGAGGTCGGGGGTCACTCCGTATCGCTCTTGGGCACCACCTGCACCTAAACGAAAACCGGAGATGACCTCGTCAAAGATGAGCACCGCGCCCACACGATCACATTCGGCGCGAAGGCCTTCAAGAAAACCTGGGACTGGCTCAACGACGCCCATGTTGGCGGCGACCGGTTCAACGATGACTGCGGCGACGGCTTCATCGAGTTGAGGAACAACGTTGTACGGCACCACCATTGTTTCGCCCACAGCACCCGCCGGCACACCCGCAGTCCCCGGGAGACCCAGCGGTGCACCGCCGCTACCCCCAGCCGCAAGCAGAGCATCGGTCGCACCATGAAAGTTGCCGTGGAAGATCACACCTCGGTCGCGCCCGGTGTAACCGCGGGCGAGGCGAACCGCGGTTGAGGTGGCCTCGGTGCCCGAGTTCATGAATCGAACACGTTCGCAACTTGGCACTCGCTCACGAATCGCTTCTGCGAGTTTCATCTCTCGCGGTGTTGGAGCCCCAAACGATGTTCCGTCGGTGGCAGCCGCACTGACTGCTGCTGTTACTGCTGGGTGAGCGTGCCCAAGGATCACTGCTCCGTAACTCTGTACGAGATCGATATACCGACGACCTTCGACATCGGTGACGTGGGCGCCGCTTGCTCCAGCGACGACATATGGTCGACCACCTACCGAACGAAATGCCCGAATCGACGAATTGACTCCACCGGGGATCGCTTTCGTTGATCGTTCGAAGAACTCATCGTTCGATGCCAGGCCTGCTCCAACACACAACGTTGCGGTGCATCCTGCGCTCTGGCAACGCTGCGGGTCACATACGTCGATCACGAAAGGCCACGCGCCCCTTCGGCAAACCAGCGGGTCAGGTAAGTCAAGATGATGCCGGCACCGGCACGCTTGATGGCGGTGAGTTGTTCCAGGGCAACAACATCACCATCGATCCAGCCGTTTGCTGCGGCTGCCATGATCATGGCGTATTCACCGCTCACGTGGTACGCAGCCACTGGCAGGTCGACTGCTGAGCGAACCTCAGCGATGACATCTAGGTAGGTCACTGCCGGTTTCACCATGATGATGTCGGCGCCTTGAGCAACATCTCCTGCAACTTCAACGAGTGCTTCACGGCCATTGCGCCAATCTTGCTGGTAGCCCTTGCGATCGCCGCCACCAGCGATGGTGACATCGACCGCTTCACGAAATGGGCCGTATAACCCGCTCGCATATTTGCTTGCATACGCCATGATGGGGATGTTGCTATGCCCAGCGGCATCGAGAGCGGTGCGGATTGCAGCAACTTGTCCATCCATCATTCCGCTGGGGGCAACCATGTGTGCTCCGGCGTTTGCTTGGGCGACAGCAGCAGCTGCATACAGTTCGAGAGTTGCGTCGTTGTCGACATTGCCGTGATCGTCGATGATTCCACAGTGACCATGGTCGGTGTATTCGTCAACGCAGAGGTCGGCGATAAGCACCATGTCATCTCCGACATCGGCACGCAGTTGTTCGAGTGCGACCTGCGCGATTCCGTTGCTCGCGCATGATGCTGAGCCAGTTGCGTCTTTGTGTTCGGGGATACCAAACACCATCACCGAGCGGACGCCAAGTTCAGCTAGTTCGTTGACCTCTCGCCGCAATGAGTCGACGGTGTGCTGAACAACGCCGGGCAACGAGGTGATAGGAATTGGGTCGGCAACAGCCTCGCGAACAAAGAGCGGAGCGACTAGATCTTGGACATCAACACGTGTTTCGGCCACCAGGTCACGCATCGCAGGTGTCGAACGAAGGCGCCGTGGACGATGGGCCGGGAACGGTGCTGGATCAAAAGCCACGCTCGCATGGTACGAGCACGTATCGCCGACGGCACATTTGTGTGTCGTTACCGCTCACAAAAGTGCTTCAACGTTGCCTCGACGAGTCCTTGAACTGATGAGGGATCGGCAATTGCAACAACGTTCAGGCCGCAATGCTCGGCAGTTGCTGCGGTTGGTGAACCTATGGCGATCACGGGTGGTGATGTGAGTTCATATTGCCGGCATGTCGACGCCCACACCGATGCCGCCGAACTCGCAGCAAGTAGCACAATGTCAGCACTTGCTCCATCTGTTGCCATTGCACGAGCTACCGATCGTTCTTGAGTGCGATAGGCAACAATTTCGGTGATCGTCCAACCAGCTTGTTCGATACCAACCCTGACCTCATCGGATGCTTGCTCACCTTGAACGAGAACAACGTGACCGCCACCGTTTGGAGCGGCCGGAAAGCATTGAACGAGTCCTTCGCCCGATGCATTCTCCGGAACTAAGTCAGCCGTTCGGCCGGTGCAGTCTCGGAGCGCTTCAGCGGTTGCCGGACCGACCGCACATCGATGCGCAGCGAGCTCTGCCCACGGCTGGCTTCGTCTCGCTCCGTTTGCAGATGTGACGATGAGCCAGTCGATCGATTGTTCTGACTGGGCTGGCAGTGGGAGGTCAACAATTTCAGTTAATGGAATGTGCAGCACCGTTGCGCCGTGCTCAGCGAGTAGTGCCTCAAGAGCACCAGCCTCGGGCCGAGTGGTCACGACACGACAACCGAGCAGCAAGTCGTCACTCATGATTTGGGTCTCAAATTCCTACAAACGACCTTGCAGAACGAGCAAGGGCTCGCGCCGCAGCGAGGTCTTGTTCAAGGTCGCCAATCAGTTCAATAGTTGACCGAAAATTGGTGTCAGGTCCGCCCAGAAAGGCGGTGAAGTTCAGGCCGACAACATGCGCCCCGACAGGTGCAGAACATCCAGCGCCAAGTTCTCCGAGGTAGGCGCGTTCAATGCTGACAGCAGTAGCCGTTGTCTCGTCATTGATACTCGACAACGCGTCGACCACGGACGTGTTATCACGGAGACATTCGATTGCCGCTGCACCCTGGCCAACAGCGGGCACAAAAAATGTGGGATCAAGTTCGTCGGCGATGTGATCCGTGAGGTCCAATACCTCGAGCGCTGCAATTGCCATCACAATCGCTCCGCCTTCAGGAATTTTCTGCAGGCGGGTTTCGATGTTGCCTCTTAACTCAGCGAAGTTGAGGTCTGAACGGATCTCGGCAAGCTGCGCTCGACGACGCACTGAGCCAGTTGCGATGGTTGCACCGCTCGCAAGATCGCTGAGTTTCCGACCGATGAGTGCATCGGTTGCAGTTCGGCGAGCCATGATCGCACCAATATCGAGTTCATCAGGTCGCTCTGTTGGGAGATCCTTCGCGGAATGAACAGCTGCGTCAGCCCGACCGTCGAGCACTGCCTCTTGAACTTCTTTGGTGAATACCCCCTGGCCGCCGATGTGGTGAAGAGGGATGTTCGCTGATTGTGTCCGATCGCCGTGGGTGTCAACGATGACAAGTTCACTTTCGATACCCAGTTGCGCAAGAGCCGATCTCACGCCCTCCGATTGGGTGACAGCCTGTCGACTTCCGCGCGTTGCGAGTCGAATGACAACGCTCATCTCGCTGGAGTCCTAGTCGTCGCCAGAGTTCGGGTCATCAAGGTTGAACAGATCGACCACGGCAGATGCGAGACGCTCACCGCGAGGAGACCCGGCCTCAAGTCGAAGTCGCACCGAAGGCTCGTGTAGCAACTTGGCGAGCAACTGGGTGGTGACCACATCGAGGGCGTTGCGCGCGTCATCATCAAGCCGTGAGGCAACCCGGTCAAGTTCGTCGCGACGAATCCTGTCGAAGTGTTCACGAAGTGCGGCGATCAGTGGGGCCGCTTGCATCGCAGATGATGCAACGATGTACCGGTCGAGTTCTTCACCGATGATTGAGCGAACCGCTTCCACCGATGCCGAGCGAGCTTCGCGGCCACGCTCCGCCCAACGTTGTACGTCTTCAAGATTAAGCACGGTGATGTCTTGACGTTTTGCAACACCTTGGTGAACATCTCGCGGAATAGCGATATCGATAATGAGGGTCGATCGTTCACTTGAAGTCGAGGCGTCAACCATGTCTGGGGTGATGATTGGTTGCGTCGCACCCGTGCACGTGATGATCAGATCTGACTCTCGTAACGCATCTGCAATCGACGACAGCGGTTGAACGGTGCCGTTCACTCGGTCAGCGATCTGACGGCTGTGTGATTCTGTTCGGTTAAGAACGGTCGTGTGAGCAACACCGTGTGCGTGAAGTGCAACTGCGATGCCTTCACCCATCACGCCGGCACCAACAACCGCAACGTTGATGTTGGTGAGCGAGCCAAGATGTTCTTGTGCCATTTCGACCGCAGCGTGACTGATTGAGGCGGTCCCGCGTGCAATGTCGGTATCGGTTCGTGCGCGCTTTCCAGTCTCGAGCGCATGCCGAAAGAGCAGGTTGAGTCCAGAACGGGCAGCTTCCTCTGCTCGGGCGATCTCCCAAGCGTCTCGCACTTGGCCAAGAACTTCGCCTTCTCCAAGCACCATTGAGTCGAGACCAGCAGCGACCGAGAACAGGTGCCGCACGGCTGCGTCATCGTGTTCGGCATACATGTGTGAGCCAAGAGTCTCTACGTCAACTCCTGCGGTTGTTGCCAACACGTGCTGGATGTCATCGAAGCCTCGGTGGAACAGTTCAGCAATCGCATACACCTCGGTGCGATTACAGGTACTGAGCACGACCGCTTCACGGACACTGTCGAGAGCAACGAGGCCAGATACTGCTTTTGCGACTCCCTGAGCATCAAGAGCGATGCGCTCGAGAAGATCGATGGGAGCGGTGCGGTGGTTGACACCTACGACGAGGACGGACATGCGCAGGAATCCTTATGCCGTTGCGTTTCCGAGACTGTCGCCCGTGACCGCACGCAGTTGCGCTACAGCGGTGAGACGACGTTGCTCATGGTAGGACAGGATTTGAAGTTCGACCGACAGGTCGACGCGACGAACGCTGATGCCGAGGGGCACGTTGACTACAACGGGGGCGAAGTTCAAGATGCTGGTTACACCACTCTTCACGAGGCGATCGGCTGCATCTTGGGCTGATTCAGCTGGGGTTGCAATGACACCAATCGACACCGAGCGTTGCGCAACGATTTGCGGCAATTCGTCGAGGTGTCGAACGCGCACTCCGCCGACGGTGACATCAACTTTTTGGTCGTCGATGTCGAAGATTCCTTCGATTGAGTATCCGCGTTCAGAGAATCCGCCGTATCCGGTGAGTGCTTGTCCGAGGTGACCTGCACCGAGAATGACGATGCTCCACTCGTGGTCGAGTCCGAGTTCGCGGCGAATTTGGTACACCAGGTACTCGACGTCGTATCCGACGCCTCTGGTGCCGTAACTGCCCATGTACGAGAGGTCTTTTCGAACCTTCGCAGCGTTCACGGCGGCAAGGGTGGCGAGTTCGTCTGAGGAAATATTTGCGACCTCGCGTTCGAGTTGCTCGGTCAGCAATTGGAGGTAGATCGGCAACCTGGCGACAGTCGCGTCAGGGATGCGTCGACGAGTTCGATGGGGGGACATCGCTCTTCATGATAGATCGCTTGTGCGCAACTTCACAAAGTCGCGCTCAAAGGTTTTTCGATGCCGGTATCACGTCGTTCATTGGCCGTTGCCCTCGTCAGAGGCGCAACAGTGAAACAGAGCCAGCGACCAAGATGGCGAGCAACAACAGTCCGAGGGCAAGCGTCGTAGCAGGGCGCATAGCGAGACCTTACCGACCAAATGCGACGGGTGTCGTCACGAGTTCAGCTTCGCCTTGAGCGATCACCACCTGATCGCCAACATCGAGCACGAGCTCACCTGCTGCAGATCGACGATCAAGACAGATTGCGAACATGCCGAGTGAATCGGTGACAAGGCCGATGCCTCCGCCGATCGAAGCAAAATTTGCCGACATCTGCGCAGACCGCACCGCTGTTGCGCCTGGTTCAAGCGCGTCAGGAAGTGTCAATGACACCACAGGCCCCCAACCGGCCGGTAGATCCTCAGGCCCGACGTTGAGTTGACAATTTCCGAAGTGATCAACCCACAGCACCTCCGCAATCACGGTGTCGTTCTCTTCACGTGGAAGAGGGATCGCTGATGGCATCAATAACGAGGTATCGAGTTCAGGTCCAAGTTCTTCAATGGGCAACCCATTGCAGAGGTGGGCGGCTGCTGGGGCGAAGACATCGCGTCCGTCAAATGTTCCACCGGCGCCGCTCAGGATGATTTCCTGGTTAGTGATCTGAAAGGCCCGTTCGGCTCCACCGGCAATCGCTACGGCTGGGGCGATGAGCCCATTGTCAGGAGCCACGAATACTCCAGCACCTCCGGCGACCTCGACGGCAATCGCCTTGCGGTCGGTGCCGACCCCGGGGTCAACAACCGCAAGGATGACGCCCTCGGGGAGGTAGGCAACTGCTCGGGCCAACGCAAGTGCTCCGGCACGCACGTCGAAGGCGGGAATCGAGTGGGTGAGGTTGACAACGCTGACATGTGGAGCAAGGTCTCGAATGACAGCCGAACAGACTCCTGCGAACTCGTCGGCAAGTCCGTAGTCGGAAAGAAACGAGATGGTGTCGAAACGCCTGCTCACGACTCTGACGCTAACGCCAGGTCGACGGCAGCGGTCGCGTGAAGCCGCGTCGTTGGGAAATACGGCGCGGGAACATCTTCGGCGCTGAGCAATAACTCGATCTCTGTGCAGCCGGCGATGATCCCCTCTGCCCCTTGGGCAACCAAGGTGTGAACGATGTCGATGTAGCGCTGTCTCGAGTCATCGTTGATCTCTCCTCGCACAAGTTCGTCATAGATAATTCGATGTACCTCGTCTCGGTCAGCTTCATCGGGGGTCAGGACGTCGAGATCATGCTGTTCAATGAGTCGGCCCTTATAGAACTCGGCTTCCATCGTGTACTTCGTTCCTAGTAAGCCAACGGTGCTGAGCCCGGCGCGTTGAACGTGAATCGCTGTCGCATCGGCGATGTGGAGAAACGGAATGGTGACTGTGTTTGTGATCTCTGGAGCAAGACGGTGCATCGTGTTCGTGCAGAGCACGAGAACTTCAGCACCGCACTGCTCGAGGTCACGTGCCGCTCCCGCAAGCAACTCACCTGCAGCTGTCCAGTCTCCAGCTTCTTGTAATTGTTCGATTCTTGCGAAATCGAATGAACGGATCACAAGATCGGCTGAGTGTGTTCCACCAAGTCGTCGCCGAACCTCTTCATTGATAATTCGTTCGTATTCGATGGACGACTCCCACGACATGCCGCCGATCAGCCCGATTCGCTTCATCTCCACAACCTAGATGTCGTCTGCAACGAATCTGGTTTTGAGGTCGCGTGAAGTGCAACGCTGAAAAATAAGCGGGGCTAGTGCCAACCCCCCGATGGCACTAGCCCCGTAAGCGCTTCCGGTTTCGCACCGGTGCGGCTCAACGTCAGACATGTTAGCCAAGATATGGCGGTGTGAAAAGTGCCACACTGGGGAAATATTTCACAAGCGCGCAGAGCTCAGCTTGCGCCAAGTTCTTTGCTGCGAGATTTCGCTGCGAGCACGGCAGAACGGACCACGCTGTGTAGATCCAACTCGTTGAACACCGCGAGTCCAGCGGCAGTCGTTCCGCCAGGTGAAGTCACCGCTTCTCGTAGCGCACCAGGGTTGCCTTCGGCTGTGAGCAGCGCGGCCGAACCTGTGAGCAATTGGGTCACCATCGGTTCAAGAACTTCGACTGGGAGGCCAGCAGCACCTCCCGCCGCAATAAGCGACTCAGCAAATGCGAATACATAGGCCGGCCCTGAACCGGTGAGGCCGGTCACCGCATCGAAATGCTCTTCTCCAACTCTGATGACCATGCCAACAGCGCGCAGGAGTTCCTCGGCCCAGTCAAGGACACTCGGGTCGCTCGTGACATCGGTGCAAATAGCTGTAACCCCCTGCCCGACCATCGCTGGGGTATTCGGCATCGACCTGACAATGTCGATGCCCTCGCCACAGGCGGTTCGCAGCGTTGTCGTGGTGATTCCTGCTGCAATCGATAGCACCCTGGTTGCACCTGCAGCTACGGCCGCAGTAGCGACATCGGCGATCGCTGGCGGTTTCACGGCAAGCACTGCAGCCACACATCGAGGAATCGAGTCAGTGACCAGCACACCCGGGAATTCACCTCTCACCACAGAACGCCGATCGGCAGAAAGTTCAACAATGGCAACCTGGTCAGCGGCAACGGTTCCGTGTCGGAGTAGGCCGCCCAACAGAGCGGTGCCCATGTTTCCTCCGCCGATGACGACGAGGTCGAAGTTCTTCCGGGTTTCAGCCATACGCAGACGCTACCGAGACCCTCACGACAGATCGTCCTCGGTGCTCAGTTCGAGAAGGTTCGTTGAAGAAGTGTCCCGAGTGGTCGGGAATCCGACCTCCCCTATCTGACCAACCCGAGACACCTCGAGACCAGGGGGGCGAGAACTCATGTGTCAGAGGAATCCGTGTAACTCGACGGAGTCAACCATCGGAAACTAGTCGGCGAATCGACTTGCGAATCCGAGTCGAATCAATGCAGGAAATGCATGTTCGACCGTTTGATACAGCGTTCCAACAACTCGGTCTAATTCGTCTGGGGTCACTGCGCTATCAGGAATCGATCCACGCAAGTAGACCGCATCCTCGTAACCAACTGAGAAATGCGCCCCAACGAGGCGATCATTACGGCGAAGGAGTTGCTCGGCGAGTTCGGCCGCGTTTTCTTCAGGCGCAGGCATTACGTAGGTTTCGTAGCGAAGCGTGCGCTGCCCAAGTGTCAACCAGATGGTGACGATGTCTTTCGACTCGCCTGCGAGTCGGACGTACCAACGCGGCTCACCAAACGATGTTTCATCACTCGTTCCTCGATCGATCGCAAGAACATGGTCGCCGCTTTCTGCAAATCCGGCTAGCCACCCATCAATGAGCTGCACAAGGTCTGCAACCGCTGCCGGTGACTGAAGTTCGCTCATCGACACTCCAGCAGAGAGGTGGAGCACAGTTCCTCGTACAGCGTGTTGAGTCTGGTGGCAGCGACAGTCCATGAGTAGTCAAGTGATGCGACTGCACCTGCCATTGACATTGACGTCGCCATCGCTGGGTCGTCGAGAACTGCATCAAGCGCTTCAGCGAACGCAGCAGGGGTACGCGAACGCACGAGTAGCCCGGTCACTCCATCATCAACCAACGAAGTAAGGCCGCCGACCGCACTTGCGACAACGGGCGTTCCGCAGGCTGCCGCTTCAAGTGCGACAAGACCGAAGCTTTCACTTCTGCTCGGAACAACCATGACATCGGCGGCTCGGTAATAGGTCGATAGCAAGTGGTGTGGCTGAGGAGCGATGAACCGAACACGATCGGTAAGCCCGAGTTCATCGGCAAGTAAGCGCATTTCTTGTTCTTGAGCACGACCGTCGGCTCCGCTTGCCCCGCCGACGACGAGTAGTCGAGCATCTCGATTACTCATCAGGGCGAGAGCGCGGATCGCTACGTCAGGCCCTTTCAGAGCTTGAATGCGGCCGGCGAACAGAATGATTGGAGCATCTTCTTGCTCGCCGATTGCGCGGCGTGCGCCACCTCGATCGCCAGGGCCAAACACCGCGTGCTCGACACCAGGCGACACGATGACAACTCGACCAGCCGGGACCCCATAATGATCAATGAGTTCTGAGCGCTCTGCCTCACACGACACGCAGACTGCATCGGCGCACCCGAGTTGGGCTGTTTCTGCAGCTTCTCGGTAGCCCGGCTCAATATCGCCACCTGCACCTTTGATGCGAGCGAGCGTGTGGAAGGTGACAACGAACGGCACATCGAGCCGATGTTTCAACGAGTGGCCGACTTCACCGCTCAACCAATAGTGAGCGTGTACGGCGTCGACTCCGCCACGCTCGTTGATATCGGCAACCACGGCATCGATGAAGTCGTCGACAACATCGGTGAGCGCTTCTTTCGGCAGGTGGTACGGACCTGCCTGCACGTAGACGACACGGTGCCCCGGTTCAACAAGCGTCTCGGAGGGGAGACCTGCCCGGTCGGCTCGGGTATAGACGATGCACTCGGTTCCTTGCTGAGCGAGCGCGGATGTCATTTCGCGCACATACACGTTCATGCCGCCACTGTCGCCTACCCCAGGTTGCGCAAGGGGCGACGTGTGGAGAGAGATAATCGCCACCCGGCGATGTGTCTCGGTATTCACTGTTACCGAAACCTATCGACCGCATCCGATATTCCCGAATCCGCCGAGGTCGACTGCTAAGAGTCGGTGTCGAGAAACTGATTGACTTGAACTTCACCGGAGCGAAAACGGCGAACAAGTTCTGCGCCGAGCGCATCAATTCGTTCGAAACGTTCACGCCGGTCAGTTGAGATATCGCGTTCGAATGCGGTGAGCACCTCGGTGAGTGACGCAAGTTCAGCCTGAGAGAGTGATTCTCCTGACGACAGCCGCGAGAACCCGTGTTCGGCACACAGTTGGTCGAGTTGGATGGCGCGTGCGTCATTAGCAAGGTGATCGTCATCGGCACGGGGTGCGCGCGTTGCAGCCGTTGGTGCAGTGAGATGCTGTGACAGCACGCGTTGCAGATCTCCTGAGAGGTCTTCGCTCGATGCGTCATCTGATCGGTTGAGTTCTGCTGCGACTAGGTCGATGCGAGCCTGTGCGATACGGCGAACATACGAAACTGCGTCGTCTTCGTACTGAAGTCGATTCCGTTCTGAACGAAGGTCGTCTAGCGAGAGTGAACGAGGGTCAACGTCAGCGGTCATCACATTCCTCCAGAGACTGGCGGGAGTACCGCAATCTCGTCGTTTGCAGTGACTGCGGTTGACTGATCTGCGGTGTCACCATTCACCCAGATGCGACAGGTTGAGAGCACATCGACAAATTTCTGCCCGTACCGCTCGGAGGCGACTTCAAGTACCTCTCCGACCGTTGCACCGTCGATGTCATCTGTGCCGGTGCCTGCGGCTTCACGAGCCGATGCAAACATCCTGAGCACTGCCACATCCCAGATAGTAGATGACTGGTCTTCGCTACTTGAGGAAGTCCGTTCGCCACTGGGGAACCCACCGGTACCATCAATGGTCGTGCCGACACCTGTTCCAAGTTTGCTTGTCATACGACATGGCCAAAGCTTGTGGAACGCGCTTGCTCGCTGGCAGGGAATGGCTGATATCGATCTGAGTGATCTTGGACGCACTCAAGCACAGGTTGCAGCAGAGCACATCGCCGACGGACCACATGGGTTTCACAGAGTGTTTGCGTCACGTCTGTCTCGGGCGAGAGAGACGGCATCGATCATTGCTGAGCATCTCAACCTCGATGCACCACAAATTGATGAGCGTTGGAATGAAGCTGATGCTGGCCCGTGGCAGGGTCTCACTCCCGACGAGATCAAGGATCAATGGCCAGGATTTCTTGAACGCAATCGCAGACCAGATGGATTTGAGTCATACGACAATGTCGTTGAGCGCTCCCTGACAGCTGCCACCGAGCTGCTCACATCAGTTGACCCTGACCAACCGTTGCTTGTGGTCAGTCATTCGGGTGTGATTCGAAGCCTGAGACGCCACCTCACCGGCGCTAGTGAGCGCACACCGAACCTTGGCGGAATGTGGCTTCATCTTGTGAATGGCCGAGTGCGTGCCGGACATACGTTTGACCCGCTCAGCGCTGCTGAGGAACGCGAGTTTTCTGAAGGACCCGGTCCGGTCGAATAAACCATCGTCGGGCTCTTTACGGTTGCCGCAATTCTCAGCGCGATCAGCACGACTTCGACACAATGTTGGGCGGTAGCCTTCGCATTTGTGGGTACCGAAAAGCGCGAACGCAAAAAGGCAAATAAGGCTGCTCGCCAGGAGCGCGAGCTTCGTCAGCAACGGGTGGATAATGCTCGTCGCAAGGCAACAAAGTGGGGAATACTCCTTGTCGTTGGCTTGGGTCTTGTTGTCGGTATCGCAGCGCTTGGTGGAGCGTTCTCAGGTGACGACACCGCAAGCGATTCAGCCGCCTCTGACGCGCTTGCAACCGATTCGTCTGAAACGTCCAGCGATGCGGTGACACCAACCACCGTGGCCTCAACCGTCGACTGCCCTCCAGCCGATGGCTCTGCACCTCAGCAGCAGACGTTCGATAGCGCACCACCGACTTGTATCGACGCGAATTCGTCATACTCGGCCGAGATCGTGACGAATAAGGGCACGCTCGTGGTGGAGCTCGATCAATCTCGGGCGCCACTGGCCGTCAACAACTTTGTGACACTTGCTCGCTATCACTACTTCGATAACACCGAATGCCATCGCATCATCCCTGGATTCATGGCGCAGTGTGGAGACCCCACCGCCACTGGCACCGGTGGTCCTGGGTATCGATTTGCCGACGAACTTCCTGCCGCTGGCGAGTACCAGATTGGTTCACTCGCGATGGCGAATAGTGGCCCCAACACAAATGGCAGCCAGTTTTTCATTATTTCGGGTGAGACCGGCGTGAACCTGCCCCCGAACTACACGCTCTTTGGCCAGGTCACCGAGGGGCTTGATGACACGCTTCCGGCTCTCGATGCTGCGGGTAACCCCGCCTCAAACGGCGTGCCTCCGTTAGAGCAGGTCATCATTGAGTCGGTGACGATTACCGAAGCCTGACCAGTCACTCTGGCGGTTAGCTAGCGACCGGAGTGCCCGAAGCCGCCACCACGATCATCGCCCGAAAGTTCGGTGACTTCGTTCCAGGTGACCTCGCCAACGCGCTGCAAAACGAGTTGCGCAATGCGGTCCCCTCGCGACACGGTGTAGTCGTCAGTTGGATCGGTGTTGATCAGCACCACTTTGAGTTCACCGCGGTACGCCGAATCAATGAGCCCTGGAGCATTCACCACAGACAGCCCGTGTTTGAGCGCTAGTCCAGATCTTGGAAGTACGAATCCGGCCCAGCCCAGTGGAATCGCTATGGCAATACCTGTCGGCATGAGCACACGCCCACCACCGTGCGAGATAACTGCGTCCTGACGGGCGTGAAGGTCAATTCCGGCATCGCCGGGATGTGCATATGACGGCAACGGCATGTCTGGGTCGAGACGCTGAACGTCGACCCTCAGGCCATCAGCGCCGGTAGTCACGCGCCGCTCCTTCGAGGGGTTCGACCTCGAGGGTGATGCCATCGATTGCAACCACTTTGATGGTGTCCCCGGCATCGACCGGGGTTGCTCGGTTGGTGCGGGCTCGCCAATCGGCTCCACCGACGTTGACAACGCCTTCTGGGTCAACACGTTCAACGACGGTTCCTTCTGAACCAACCATCCATTCGCGGCCGATGGTGGGTGTTGCGAATCGGGTACGGGTCATAGATGGCATTCCGGCAGTAAACGTCAACATCACACCGCCGATACCAGCGATGAGCGAAAGCCACGTTGGGCGCAGCGAAGCCCCGGGGACTGATTCGAAGAGCCAGAAACTTCCGACGATGGTGAGCACGATGCCAATTCCGGTCCAGGTTCGCGGAAGTCCCACCTGAACGTCGATGGCGAATGCGACCATTGCAATGACGATCAGCGCAACAGCCCACGCTCGGGCTGGTAGCTCGGCTATTCCGTAGCCAGCGAGCAACGTCGATACCGCTCCGACAACGCCGGCAACGCCAATGCCAGCGGTGAAGAATTCGAAGATAAGGAGCCCAAGACCGATGAGGAGCAACAGGTAGGCAACGGGAGGACTGGCGACTGTGTGCAACAACTGGTCGAACAGGCCAAGCTTCGAGAACCGCGGGGTGGCGATGGTGTTGCGTTGAACGGTGCCTTCTTCGGTGACGACTTCTTCTGTCGTTTGCAGGGTGGTGACCCCATTTGAGTATCCGTTGAGAGCATCAAGCATGTTCGCAATCGTTGCGACACCTTCATCGGAGACGCGTTGGTCAAGTACGCCGAGCTCTCTGGCCTCGCTGAGGCCGATCGTGTCGCCGGCAAGCGGAGCGATACGAGCGGCTCCCTCGGTATTCGGTGCAACGATTCGTGGGTCGAGTGCGCCGATCTTTGCGCCAGGTGCCATCCCGCTCACATCAGCGACGGCAAGAAGATGTGCTGAGGCTCCGAAGAGGCGTGCACCGGTTGGGCCAACCCATACAGCAACCGGAATCTGAGATTTGTCAATCGCTACCAGCACTTCGGAGATTTCTTCGTTGGTGAGCAGCGAACCTTTTGAGTTGACCTGCAAGATGAGCGCTTGGGCGCCGTTCGTTGCTGATCGATCGACGGCTTCAATGATTTCGCTGGCGACAACATGATCAAGCAGACCATCGACTTGCAGCACATCGACCGGGGCAACATCGTCAGCAGCTGAAGTAGTTGCGCCACCGAATCCAAGCACGGCGAGCAACATTCCTAAGCCAATGACTAATCTGCGCACGAGTGCCTCCGGAAACATGTAAACGATCGAATTCGCTATGAGCGACGGCACCCACACGGTTGCTCCGTGGTTATTGCCTAATGGAACCCTACCGACGGCAGAGCATGGCGCGCGAGTGCTGCTCGTACTTGGCAAAGGCGGAGTTGGCCGGACAACCATCACCTCGCTGTTAGCCCACGGCGCTCATGCCGCTGGCCTCAAAGTGCTGGTTGTTGCGATCGATGGCAAGTCGTCGCTACATAGGTTGTGCCCAGATGAGGTCGATGTGAGGTCGGTCTCGGCAGGGTCAGCTCTTGAGGATTACCTACTTGATCAAGGTTTTGGGGCATTTGCCCGTCGACTTGCTCAGTCGGGGGTGATTGAGGTCGTTGGTGCCGCTGCCCCAGGCATTCATGATCTGGTGGTGCTGGGCAAGGTGAAGCAGTTTGCGAACGCCGGTCAGCATGATGTCGTGATTCTCGATGCTCCTGCGACCGGTCATGCAACGTCAATGCTGTCATCGGTTGCCGGGCTACTCGACATTGTTGAAGGTGGTCCGATACGTGAACAAGCGCTCGATGTTGAACGGTTGCTGATGAATGCTGACCGTTGTGGTGCTGTCGTCGTTACAACGGCAGAGACCACGCCGGTCAATGAATCGATTGAGTTGATGTCTGCCATTCGCGAGGTTGGCGTCGCCCTTGCCGGAGCGGTCGTCAATGCCGTCGAACCCGACGAACTATTGACAGGTCTATCTAACGAAGATCTTGCCGGTCTTCCGAGTGCTGTTGCCGACACAATTCGTGCGGCCATCGGTCGTCACGAACATTCATCGGCTGACATCGAGCGATTTGTTGCTGCTCTCGACCTCGAAGTGACTCAGGTTGTCAAACTTCCGACGGCAGAACTTGGTCGCGATCACATCTCAGATCTCGCGGTCGCAGCATTTGAGGAGACGGGCTCGTGATTGCTGGTCTCATTGCCGACCGATCTGTGGTCGTCTGCTGTGGTTCTGGCGGCGTCGGCAAGACGACGATGGCTGCAACCATCGGGCTGGCAGCAGCAATGCACGGTCGTCGAGTGGTGGTGATCACTGTTGATCCGGCGCGTCGTTTGGGCGACGCTCTTGGCCTTGAGGACGGTCTTGGTGCTGACCCAGCGCGAGTGGCGCTGCCAGATGATGTTTCTGGCGAACTGTGGGCAATGATGCTTGACCCAGCAGTCGAGCTCGAACGAGTAATTCGCTCGACTGCGGTTCGGCCGGGCCAAGCCGACGAGGCGTTGGCGAACCCGTTTACCCAGTCGATCGCAACATCGCTGGGGGGTACCCAGGAGTACATGGCCACCGAAGCTGTGTATCGACTAATTTCAGATGAATCGTTTGATCTCGTTGTTGTCGATACTCCACCGAGCGATAAAGCCATGGCGGTGGTTGAGGCACCTGATGTGCTCGTGCGTTTTCTCGACCATCAGGTGTTCAAGTTGTTGATGGGTACCGGTGGGCGGGCAGCACGATTGCTGTCGGCTGCGACTCAGCCACTGTTGAAAGCCGTCGGTCGAGTGATTGGTTCAAATGTGTTGAACGATGTCGTTGAGTTTTTACGGTCGTTTACTGGAATGGAGACATCGTTTCGACAGCGGGCGATTGAGGTGCAGCAAATGTGGAGAGACTCTTCGACCGCCTTTGTGCTTGTTGCAACGCCCACATTTGAGTCGCTCAGTGAAATTTCGAGGTTTAACGACGACCTTCAGTCAGCCGGAATCTCAGCAACGTCGCTTATTGCGAATGGTGTGACGATGCTTGCCGATGTCGAAACGGAACGGGCCGATCTGCCGGCTACAGCGCAAGAGTGGCTGGCTTGGCAAGCAGATCGTGCTGCATCTGAACGCTCGGTGTTGGCGACGAACAGCGAACATTTGCCGGAGGTCACCGTGGTTGGTCGTCTTCCACACGATGTTCATGATGTGGCTGGGCTGACAGTACTTGCCAATCAATTGTCCGCAGGCAGTACGCGTTGAAATGCCGCTAGCCCCCCACCGAGATAGCCTTACCCCCGTGCATATTCTTCTTGCCACCGATGCCGATTGGGTCGTTGACGAAGTCACCGCTGCTCTTGGCGATCACGAGACGTCGTTCACCATCTGTCGTGAAGGCCGTTTGGTGTCCGAACTCGTTGCTGTCGGCAATATCGACGTCGTTATCGCTGACCTTCAAATCGGATCGATGGGCGGCATGGCGGTCGCAATGGATCTGCGTCTCGATGCTTCTTCTGGAGCGATCTCTGAAGTTCCGCTCATCATGTTGCTCGACCGTGAAGCTGATGTGTTCTTGGCACAGCGTTCCGCTGCTGATGCATGGCTAGTCAAACCGCTCGACGCTCTGCGGCTTCGCAAAGCGGTGGCTGCCGTCACTTCGGGTGACACGTATACCGAAGGCGTGCCAATGCAAGAGGTCTTGATTGAGGCTTCAGAAGAACTTGGGTCTGAGTCTGATGAGGCTGACACGCCCGAGGCAGAAACAGTCGACGCCGGATAGGATCCGTAGCCGCTACGGGGTGTAGCGCAGCTTGGTTAGCGCGCCACGTTCGGGACGTGGAGGCCGGAGGTTCGAATCCTCTCACCCCGACCATCGACGCCGCCCGTGATCTCGATGCCTCCGTGGCTTAGTTACGGTGCCGAACAAATTGATTCCCAAAAGTGCGAGATCTTGATGCCAATGCGCTCTTGACTAACGTACCGAACAACCGGTACCGGACTACGGGAGAACCCAGATGAAGAAATACACCGCACTCACCGCCGGCGCAATCATGATGATTGCGTCAGCCTGCACCACAACCACCACCAGTGAAGATGCTTCACTCAGCGACGCCGTTGAGGCCTTGCAAGAAGAAGTTGACCGCCTGCAAGCAGAACTCGATGAATCAGAGGCGCCTGCCGAGGACTCATCATCCAGCGACAGCAGCGAATCGAGCGAATCGTCTGACAGCAGTTCCTCCGAGTCCAGCAGTTCATCATCGTCGAGCAGCGACTCGTATCTTCCACAGCCGCTCATTGACAGCAACGGAACCGCTACCGATCGCGAGACTGCCGAGAAGATCGCTGAAGAACTCGGTTGTGAAGGCTCACACGAGATGGATGATCGTCATATGCCATGTGCAAGCCACGATGAGGGCTCAACCGTCATGAACAAGTACCAGGAAGAAATCTCGATGCCGTATCCGTCAGATGGTTTGTACGACACCATGGAAGAGGCAGAGCAAGCCGCAGAGATGGCCGCCTGTGAAGGACATCACGAGATCAACGGCCAGTACATGCCATGTGACGAACACGACGAGTATGTCGACAACATGGAGATGATCGAGTCGGTCGGCCCAGTTCAAATGACTGAAGATGGCATGTATCCAACTGAGGCTGAGGCGCTCGCCGCTGCTGCAGCAGCCGGTTGCACCGGCACCCACCAGATGGGTGACATGTGGATGATGTGCGGAGAGCACTCCGAAGGCGAACAGGTTGCCGAGGAAGCCGTGCTTGTCATCCAGCAGATCGTCGCAGTCGCAGAGGACAATGACGACACAGAAGATGACGCTCCGATCGCTGTGGCCGATGGCACCCAGACCGTTATCTCAGACCCACTTGCGAGCCTCGTCATCAAAGAGAAGAAAGCCCGCACAATTACTGTTGAAGCTCGCTATGACGGAAAGCCACTATCCAGTGGCAAGGCTGGCCCGCAGGTCTGCATTACCCATTACAACAAGTACGGCAATGCGGTTGGTTGTCGTCCAGGCTCTCAGGTCTCATACGCCAAACAACTTTGGAACGTGACGTGCCAGCGCGGAATCAATGGAAGCCCTAAGCCGTACTACACGATCAGAATTCTTGACGGTGGCAACGAACTTGCTCGGATTGACATCTCCGAGGACAGCCGCTACCGCTGCTGATCAGCCACTTCGTCATCAATCACTTCACATTGGTGGGTCGGGTCGTGAGATCCGGCCCACCGACGCGTTCGGCCATCAATTGATGAGTTGCGACCACAGCCTGACAGGATGAACCCATGGCAACTCCAGATTCCCTTTCTGTAAATGCGCTGTTTTCTGTCGCCGGCAAAATCGCTGTCGTCACCGGTGGCTCTCGCGGCATCGGTGAGATGATCGCCGCCGGTCTGCTCGCTAATGGCGCCAAGGTCTACATCTCATCTCGGAAAGCAGATCAATGCGACGCAACAGCGGCGCGGCTTTCCGCCGAATACGGCGGTGAGTGCGTCTCTATTCCGGCTGACCTTTCAACAATGGAAGGCATCACCGCTCTTGCATCTGCCATCGGTGAACGAGAGAGCCGCGTCGACATTCTTGTCAACAATGCCGGTGTGTCGTGGGGCGCCCCCATCGAGGAATTCCCGGAAAAGGGTTGGGACAAAGTGTTCGACACCAACGTTAAAGGTGTGTTCTTCCTCACCCAGCAGCTACTGCCGCTTCTCGAGGCTGGTGCCACCAACGACGACCCGTCTCGCGTTGTCAACATTGGATCGATCGACGGGATTCGAGCACCAATTTTTGATACCCATTCGTACGGCCCATCAAAGGCTGCTGTTCACGCTCTCACCCGCGAGATGGCAACCAAACTCGTGAAGCGCAACATCATTTTGAACGCAATCGCTCCAGGACCATTCCCGACGTGGATGCTGTCAACCGGGGTCGGTGGAGGCGGCGACGTCGAAAACACCGACTGGGATGGTGTCGCTCGTTCAAATCCACGTAAACGGGTCGGCACTGCCGAAGATATTGCTGGACTCACCATCTTCTTGTGCTCACGCGCCGGGGCCTACACAATCGGCGAAACGATCTGTTGCGACGGTGGTGTCGCAATCTCGTAACGCTTCAGCCATCAAACATCGCATGTAAAAGTGCGAGATCGTCAGATGTATGTGCTCTTGAACTACATGAGCACAGCACATGACCCCAGCCGAGTCAATGTCATCGGAGTCATCTTGATTGCGATTGCAGTGATCGGAGCCGCCGCCCTTGGCGGGGCCGTCGATGTCATTGAGGCTTCAGTGACCGCGAACGCAACCGTGATTCGGTAGCTCGCACCGAGAGTTCAGCGCTTGAGGCGCTCTACTCGAGCAACAAGATGCTGAGCACCAATGCGGTCACATAACGCCGAGAACTCCGGTGCTGCACCAGACCATTCCCAGTCGTCGACTGACCCAACATCAACATTTGTCACGACAGTTGCCAACGTTCGAAACAACATCGCATCATCACGACGTTCAGCAAGTGTGCCCGCCAGCTTCGCAGCGCCGCGCAACCCAGGCACATCCCAACGTCCAGCCTCATCAGGGATGTCCTCAAGATGCCCATAGCGCGCAAGAACTGACGATGTGCTTTTTGCTCCCCACCCCGGCAACCCTGGAATGCCATCGGCCGTGTCACCTACGAGAGCCAACCAATCCGCGATGCTCTCAGGTGGAACACCAAACTTGTCGACCACGCCTGCTTCGTTCACGAATAACCCTTTGCGGCGATCGAACTGAACTACACGATCGCCCACCACGCACTGGCCGAGGTCTTTATCGGGCGTCACGATCAGCACCCGTTCAACACGCTGATCAGCATTCGCAACTGCAGCAGCTGAGGCCAACGCATCGTCAGCCTCATACTCAACCATTGGCCACACCGTGACGCCCAACGCAACGAGGGCTTCTTCCATCAGAGGAATCTGCACAGTGAGTTCAGGCGGCATCCCCGACCCATCTTTGTAGCCGTCAAACAGTTCATTACGAAAGCTCTCGATGCTGTGATCACTCGCAACCCCAACGTGCGTTGCACCATCGGCGAGCAACTGAATCGTTGACGCAAGCACACCCGTCGTTGCATCAAACTCACCCGGCGTACGAGTTCCACCAGCGGTTGCGCCAAAGTGTTGCCGGAACAATTCATAGGTGCCATCAACGAGGTGAACCTGCATGCTCACATTCTTAGCAATCCAACGACTGTCAACTGTCGTTGAGCCACTTCGCACCATCGATGAATCAATGTCTACCCCCACAAACGTCTGAACCAAGCCAACGCTCGTTGTACACGATGAGAACCACAAGCTCATTCCGATTGCTGCCGGCGAATATTTCGCTGAGCATCTTCCAAATGTTGAGTTTGATCGATTCCCGAATACCGGCCACTGGCTGATGATCGAACAGGCTCGGCCATTTGCTGATCGTGTTCGAACATTCATGAATACGCCATAAGTCTCACCGATGTCACATCGCCCGATATCGCATCGCCAGATGTAGTCAGGCACACTGGCGTACATGCCTGCAGTTACTGCTGACACTCTTACACTTCCTCGCATCGTTCACTCCGAAGTTGCTCGGACGCGACCCGTCAAACTCATCAGCGACGCTCCAAGTGGCTACGAGGGTGAGGGATTTCCTGTTCGGCGTGCGTTCGCCGGGTTAAGCGACGCTGACCTTGACCCATTCATTCATATGGATCAGATGGGTGAGGTGAACTACGCACCCTATGAACCGCGCGGTACCGACTGGCACCCACATCGCGGGTTTGAAACAGTTACCTACATCATCGATGGAATGTTTCTGCACCAAGATTCACACGGTGGTGGCGGCTCGATTACCAACGGTGCAACCCAGTGGATGACCGCCGGCGCAGGCGTACTGCACATTGAGACACCGCCCGAATCGCTTGTGGTGACGGGCGGGCTGTTCCATGGATTGCAGTTGTGGGTGAATCTTCCGTCATCAAAAAAGATGACCGAACCTCGATATCAAAACCTTGAACCAACCGATGTCGTACTCGCAACCTCTCACGACGCCGGATCGATCATTCGAATTATTGCCGGTGAGATCGACGGCCAGCGCGGCCCAGGCGGAACCCATACCCCAATCACCATCTGTCATGTGACGGTGTCGGCCGGTCACGAAGTCGTGTTGCCGTGGAACCCCAGTTACAACGCCCTCGCCTACACGTTGAGTGGTCAGGGGTCTGTCGGTGTTGAGCGTGTACCAATGCAAACCGGCCGAATCGCGGCATTCGATGATGGCGATTCGTTGATCTTCACGGCTTCAGAAACTGAGGACCTCGATCTGTATGTGCTCGGTGGCGAACCCATTCGCGAGCCGGTCGCGAAATATGGACCATTCGTCATGAACTCTCGGGCTGAACTTCAGCAAGCCTTCGAGGACTTTCAAGCCGGCCGCCTTGGACGAGTGCCGGCAAACGGGCTTCGACCATTTCGCGGTTAGTCACCTTGTGAAGCACAGAGGCCCCGTCGGCTGAGGCGACGGCCAGGCGATCTGCGGCGCACGAACGATGCCGCTGAAGGCTGCTCCCTTCCGGGCCTGACCTGATTCACGGGCGCCCGTCGCACAGGACCCGACCGTCACCTCACCCGCCGGGGCCCGACGTGCGAGAACGCTCCCACGCTACCCGCCGATATCGTGCAAGAGCACAACTAGGAGAGGTGCGAGAGCGGCCGAATCGGCACGCTTGGAAAGCGTGTGAAGGGCAACCTTCCGTGGGTTCGAATCCCACCCTCTCCGCCAGTCAGCTACCGCTGACTATTGATCCACTACTGGAGCGGTAGCAAAGTGTCGAACGGATCCGGCTGGGAACTCAGAATGTTCCACCATGCGGGCAGGCTTCTTGACGGTGACACAAGCTCAGCCGTCCGGCACCAGCACCGAGTCCATGAACCGGTCAATCACCGCAGCAATTGACTCAGCAGCAACTGCGGGCTCCTGCAGGTCGGCAACCACCATGCCAAGGGCGTATGCCTGAATGAACACTGCGACTGCTGCTGGATCTACCTCGGGCCGCAAGTAACCCCGGTCTTGCAAACCTCGGATGACATCAGCAAACACCCCATTCAGTTTGGTCAACAAGGCAGAAGCAGCCGCTCGGCTTTCAGGGCGGCCATGAATCGCAGCCAATGACGAGATCCGTTCGAGTCGAAGGTCGGCACGGCTTCGATCAATGACGTTCAACGTGATCACCCGCATCGCACCACGGAATTCTGACACTGAGTTCGACGAACCCAACAACGATGAAATCGCGCTGATGTCCGACTCGGTATTGCCCATCAAACGCTCAACCTGAGCAGCGGCAACGAGCTCCTCGCGACTACTGAAATGGTGCTGAATCGCCCCAATCGATAACCCTGACTGTTGCGCAACATCAGCCAGTCGAACCTTTGCCTCGCCACCCTCAGAGATCAACCTCACGGTGGTTCGCAACAGCGTCTCTCGCGTCATATCAACACAGTACTCGTGACATCAGACACATCGTGATGACCCACACCTCACTGCGGGCTGCCGATTTCACTCGGCGTCTCAACGTTTAGTTGTTGATGTTCGCCGATACCCAGAATGATCTGGCAAGTGCAATGACCTCACCATTCTCGGTGAACGCAGCTGAGGCAGCCCCGCGTTTACGTCCATCCCACACCGGCTCGTAATCGCCGTTCCATCCAACGATTGCAACACGCTCGCCAGGTACGACTTCTCGCCGCTGATCAACTGCATATTGCACGGTGTACGCCATGCGCTCGCCATCGCTACCACACACATAGAACGCTGCCGTGCAATCAAGCGCAGCCCACAACGCTCCCGAAGCAGACAGCGGAGTGGTTGCCCACTCAGGCACCGTCCAGTCGGTTGCATAACGGCCATCACCAAGATCAGCCCCGTGAACCTGCATTGATGACGACTGCATCCCACACGAAAAGCACGTCATCGAAATGTCGTCATCGAGAAACGGAATGAACCGAGACCGAGCCTGCGCAGCGTCCTCAATCAACACCGGATCAGTCATCACTGCATCAGGTTCCCACGGAGTTGCTTCCATGATGAGCGTGTCACCGTGGCGCAACTGCACAGTGTCACTGCGCACAATCGTCAACTCTTGCCCGAGGGGAACGTGATGACGGAGCGCAATCGAATGCGGGCCATCAAGATGTTCAGCGAATTGTCGAGACGTCCAACCTCCTTGACCACTTCCAGCAGGCCCCTCATAAAACGGTTCAATCCTCAGTGACGACACGACACCACCGTAATGACCATCAACCATCAACGACTGAGTCGAATTACGCAATCACCCTTAATCGTTAACTCGCGAAGGCCGGCCCCGACGGCGACGGCCGCCGAATCATCGTCGCCAACATGCCGGCTGCAATTGCAATACCGCCGCCCGCCGAGAAGGCCCAGGTGTAATCACCTGCAGCCTCACGGATCACGGCCGCACCCCACGCCGAAACTGCGGCGCCAATCTGATGCGCCGCAAACACCCAGCCATACACGGTGCCAACGTTGTGACGACCAAATGCCTCGGCGCACAACATGATCGTTGGTGGGACAGTTGCGATGTAGTCAAGCCCGAACAGCACCGCAAATACCCCGATTGACACGTTGTCATGGATAACCGGCAAGAAGAACAGGCTCACCCCACGAAAGGTGTAGTACGCAAAGAGCAACCGGCGGGGGTCATATCGATCGGTCAGCCACCCGCTGATCAAGGTGCCAACAAAGTTGAACAGCCCCATCACCGCAAGCCAGTTCGCAGCCGTCACTTCAGCGAAACCATGCTCGGTTGCGTGTGCGATGAAGTGTTGACCAACGAGACCGTTACTCGTCACACCGCACACCATGAATGTTCCGGCAAGCAACCAAAATTCGGGTCGACGAGCAGCGCGTCGAAAGAGCCCTTTGTCGGGAGATTTCGTTGGCTCTGGAGTGCCGCCATACGGGGCGAGCCCGACGTCAGCCGGAGCATCACGCATTAGCCATGCCGTCGGCAACGCGGTGACAAGCAGCAGCACCGCTCCGATTTCAAGCGATCGACGCCAACCAGAGTTTGCAGCGAGTGCAGTAAAGAAGGGGAAGAACACCAATAGGCCTGCACTCGTTGATGCTCCAAAGATCCCGGTGACGAACCCGCGCCGATCGACGAACCACCGGTTTGCAACGGTTGCGCCAAGCACACTCGCAATCAACCCACTCGCCAACCCAGCACCAAAACCAAACCACAAGTAAAACGACCAGAGCGATTCGGTACGGGCACTGAAGAGAAACGAAATCGCCGCCAGAATCAAACTTGAGACCGTTGTTGCGCGCAGACCGATGCGAGCAATCACAAAAGCTGCCAGTGGCCCTCCGGCTCCGTACATGACAAGGCTGATCGATGCCGCAATCGACAATGTAGAGGTGCTCCAGCCGGTGGAGCGTTCCATGTCGACGAGCAGAGCGCCCGGGGCTGCGCGGCTGCCGGCGGTCATTAACACCGCAATGACGGCGATGCCAACAACCACCCACCCGTAAAAGACATTCTTTGGCACACCGCGTGGAAGCCTCTGAGTTGGATCAATTGAAGGGGGTGATGTCACAACTCAAACACTATGAGAGCGGCCCCAAACCGACGCAGTCAGATGGCGAGCAACGTAACCTTCACCCATGGGCATTCCGGTACCGGCAGACGTCACCACCGACGAGCTCAACCAGTGGATGACACGTGCACTTGAAGAAGCTCGGGCTGCTGAGGCCCACGGCGATGTGCCCGTTGGTGCAGTTGTTATTCGCGATGGCAACGTCATCGCCGCACGCCATAACGAACGCGAACTCAGCGGTGATCCAACCGCCCACGCGGAGGTGCTCGCACTCCGCGATGCTGCAGCAGCCATCGGTAACTGGCATCTTGAGGAGTGCATTCTGGTGGTCACCCTTGAGCCGTGTGTCATGTGTGCCGGCGCCATTGTGAATTCACGCCTCGGCCTACTGGTATTTGGAGCAACAGACCCAAAGGCCGGAGCGTCAGGCAGTTGTTTTGATCTCACCGATTCGCAAGTGTTAAACCACCGTGTTCCGCGTATCACCGGGGTGTTGAGTGACGAAAGCTCTCAATTACTCAAATCATTCTTCGCAGCCCGTCGAAATTGAGATCGATGCACTCAGATTGATGGCGCCGTCGCCCTCACCCACCTTCGCCGATAGCCTCCATCGACGGAAGGATGCCAGAGCGGACGAATGGGACGGCCTCGAAAGCCGTTGAGGTCTTCGGGTCTCCGTGGGTTCGAATCCCACTCCTTCCGCCAGTGAGTAGTGGGTAGATCGTTTGAGGTCAAACGATCTACGCGCACTCCATGCCATCTCTCGGAGCGACAAGATCAATGAGATAGTCGTTGACCACTTTGTCAACACACAAATTGACCCCGTACCCCGTGTGTTGATCGGCTTCGACGACAACCAGTCGACCGTCTTCAAGCACGTCGGCCATCGCCTCCGTTGATGACAGCGGAGTCGCTGGGTCACCAGTCGTTCCGATAACAACGATCGGGCCGGCGCCATTTCCCGTGATCTCGATACGAGGATCAACTGCGACCGGGAAGAATGTGCAGAAGTAGCCGCCAGACGCGCCTTCTGGCACCAGCCGCGGTGCGACTTTTCGGTACTCGTCACCCAACGAATCTTCCTCGGCAACGCTCAGACGCTCAGCGCTATCGGCGCAGCTAATTGTTTGGAACGCCTCAAGCTCATTGCCATAGGTGCCGTCTGGCTGGCGCTGATAATACGAGTCGTGCAATGCGAGCAACCCGTCGCCATCACCGTTCGCCGCAGCAGCGAGCGCACGCTCAAGCTGCGGCCAATACGAATCTGAATACATCGCTTCGATGACACCATTAATTGCCACCGCAAGATTCGCCGGCGGACGACCGTTCGACGTCGGTGCCGGATTCTCATCAAGCGATGTCATCAACGCATCGAATGCACCCTCGGCGTCGCCACCGTTGTGAAATGGGCAGGTTGCATCAGCACTACAGCGGGCAAGAAATGTCGAGAGCGATGCCTCAAACCCCTCGAGTTGTTGCAACGACGATTCGAGGCCGTCGGCATTCGGGTCAGCCGCTCCATCAAGAACGGCAGCACGAACAGTCGCTGGGAACAGAGTTGCCCAAGTTGCGCCAAGTTCGCTTCCATAAGAAAACCCGAAGTAACTGATGGTGTCTTCGCCAAGCGCACGGCGTAACACGTCCATATCTCGCGCGGAGTTATTCGTGCCGACGAATTCAGCAAGCCTGTCGTTCGCACTCACACAGCGATCAGCAAATTCCTGCGCAACCGCAACAAGTGCGCGCGCTTCTTCATCTGTCTCAGGTGTGATGTCAATCTCGGCAAAAAATGGATCGTAATCATCGATGCAATCAATGGACGGCTCACTCAACCCAGTTCCCCGCGGGTCCCAACCGACGATGTCGAAACGATCAAGGAGTTCAGCATCGTAAATCTGAGTGGCGTATGCGGCGAGCACTGTTCCACCAAAGCCAGGGCCACCAGGATTCACCAACAGTGACCCAATGCGCTCGTCTGGATTTCGAGCCAAGTGGCGAACGACGTACAGCGAAATGGTCTGACCGTCTGGATTGCGATAGTCGAGAGGAACTTCAAGTTCAGTCGATTCGGTGCCTGAACCAAGCGGAGCCCACACCAACTCAGGGATAACAACATCAAGGTCGACCGGCACAGTCGACTCGGTGACGTCTGCCGTCGTCGGTTGCTCTTGCTCATCTGGTTGAGTGACGTCCACGACCGTGTCAGACGAAATAAGGCGAACGTCTCCCGCACTCGCACAACCGGCAACACAGGCCATGGTGAACACAACAACAACATGGCGCCAGATCATTAGTTAAGGGTACGTCAGTGATGCACTCGCCACATGGGTACTTAACATGAAGTCATGCGGATGGGCCCTCACCACATGATGCCAAGAGATACTGATGCCGTCCGTGACGTGCACCTGCAAGAAGGAACATCACGAAGAGTGTGGTCGTTTGCCCGGCCCTATCGAGCAACCATCGGACTTTTCCTCACCGCAATTCTGATCGCTGCCCTGCTTGCACTGGTTCCGCCACTGGTCGTGCGAGAGATTCTCGACAACGCGATCCCACAAGGTGATCGTCGACTCATCGTCTGGCTCGCATCTGCAGCTGTCGTCTCTGCTCTTGCGGATGCTGCATTACAGATTCTGCAACGGTGGTGTTCAGCTCGCATCGGCGAAGGACTTATCGCCGACCTTCGAATTGCTCTGTACGCCAAGGTGCAACGGCTCCCAATCGGATTCTTCACTCGCACTCCAACCGGTGCGATTACCTCACGACTCAACAACGATGTTGTCGGAGCGCAAAGCGCATTAACGAGCACATTGGGTTCGGTGGTGAGCAACATCATCGTGCTCATCACCACCCTCATCACAATGGCTGCGCTCGAGTGGCGTCTCACGCTCTTGTCGCTGGTTGTACTGCCAACGTTCATCGTTCCCGCTCGGCGAGTTGGCCGCCGCCTTCAAGACATCTCTCGCCGACAGATGCAGCACAACGCAACGATGAACACTCAGATGACTGAACGGTTCAACGTTGCGGGCGCAATGCTCGTAAAACTCTTTGGCGACGAACGGCGCGAACTTGACGCGTTCAGCAACCAGGCAAATGCAGTTCGAGATGCCGGGGTGTCATCGGCCATGTTGGGACGCGTCTTCTTCGTTGCGCTTGGTCTCGTCGGCGCGATCGGCACCGCCGCTATCTATGGCATCGGTGCGTGGATGGTGGTGAACGGTTCAATCACCGCCGGAACACTTGTCGCTCTTGCCGCTCTCGTGACCCGGGTGTACCAACCATTGACCGGGCTGACGAATGCCCGCGTTGACTTGATGACATCGATGGTGTCATTCGAACGTGTCTTTGAGGTACTTGATGCACCAGAGCCGATCACCGAACGACCGGGCGCTATCGACCTTGACAACACCACAGGTGAAATCTCGTTCAACTCGGTGACGTTCCGGTACCCAGCAGCAGAAGACCATTCGATTGCTTCGATGGAGCAGCGTGCAATTCCAGGTGCTGATCCCGATCGAAACATCTTGAACAATGTCTCGTTCACGATCGCCCCGGGTGAAACTGTCGCTGTTGTTGGTGCATCGGGAGTCGGGAAGTCAACGCTGGTGTCACTCATTCCCCGCCTCTACGACGTAAGTGCTGGATCTGTTGCAGTTGATGGTCACGACGTTCGCAATCTCACGTTGAATTCACTGCGCGGCGCGATCGGCGTTGTTGCCCAGGATCCGCATCTCTTTCATGTGTCAATCGCCGAGAACCTTCGGTTTGCCCGACCTGAGGCAACGGATGACGAACTTATTTCGGTCTGCCAGGCAGCTCGAATTCACGAAACGATCGCAAGCCTGCCTGACGGCTATGACACCGTTGTTGGTGAACGTGGATACCGCCTGAGTGGAGGCGAAAAGCAACGTGTTGCGATTGCCCGCCTGCTGCTGAAGGACCCTCGCATCATGATTTTGGATGAGGCAACCAGTCACCTCGATATGGAAAATGAGGCGCTCGTACATGATGCGCTGACCGCTGCCCTTGCTGGCCGGACCGCGATCGTGATCGCGCATCGACTCTCAACGGTGAGATCAGCAGATCGCATCATCGTGCTCGGTAATGGTGGAGTTGCCGAACAAGGCACTCACGATGACCTCGTCGCAGCCGGCGGGTTATACGCCAACCAGTTGCGTGCCGGCGAACTCCTGACAGCCGACGAATAGCACCGTCGGCTCAGCCGGTCGATCAATCGCCACGTAGTGCTCGATCAGGACGTGGCGTATGCGACCTGACAGAACCCGTGGTTGCAGTAGCCACCTGGGTGCTTGTGTAAGTAGCCCTGGTGGTAGTCCTCTGCGTAATAGAACACGCCATCGCCAGCTGCGGAGGCATCGCAGATTTGGGTGGTGATCGTTCCGTATCCAGACTGTGAAAGCGATTCCTGGTAGGCCTCGCGTGATGTCTCCACGGCAGCGAGTTGCGCATCGGTGGTCGTGAAAATCGCAGACCGATATTGAGTACCAATGTCATTGCCTTGACGGTTAGCGGTGGTTGGGTCGTGGTTCTCCCAGAACGCGGCAAGCAAAGTGTCGGTTGAAAGCACTGCCGGGTCAAACACCACCATCACGATTTCGGTGTGACCGGTTTGTGAGGTGCAGGTTTCCTCATACGTCGGATTTGGTGTCCAGCCACCCATGTAGCCACATGCCGTGGTGAACACGCCGGGCAGTTGCCACATGATGCGGTCCGCACCCCAGAAACATCCCATGGCGAGATACATCACCTCATGACCTTCAGGCCATGGACCCACCAATGGGGTTCCAAGTACCGGATGCACATCTGCGACTGGCATCGGGTCGGGCCGTCCCGGAAGGGCCTCTTCAGGACGGATCATGTCGGTTTTACGTTGAAAGAGCACAACATGACAATAGAACGCCACCAATGACGGCCGCACTGCTGACCCACACATTCGTGTTCTCCTTGGTTGGCCAGCGCATACTTGATTTATGACCACCGCTGTCCGACAGATGACCACCGATGACTTTTCGTGGGTGATCGCCCTCAATCAACGGCATGTTCCAGCAGTGAGTGACGCCGAGGGTGAGCGTTTCACATACCTCTTTGAACGTTCTGCAATCGCCCTCACCGCATGGGTTGATGACCATCCCGCCGGATTCTCACTCACCATGACCCAAGGACTTGACTACGACAGCTCGAATTATCGGTGGTTCGCTGAGCAGTACGAAAACTTCATCTACCTCGATCGGGTCGTTGTGGATGAGTCATTTCATCGCAGTGGCGTTGGTCGTGCTCTCTACGCAGAAACTGAACGACAAGGACTGATCGAAGTTCCACACGCCGAAGTGTTTGGGCTCGAAGTCAATGTTGAACCTCGAAACGATGTCTCGCTCGCGTTTCACGAACAACTCGGCTTTCGCGAACTTGTACAGCGACCAACCCCGTACGGCATCGTGGTCGCAATGATGGGGAAGTCAATTACGCCGCAAGGGTGATGAGGCGCTCAACCGCCTCATCGATCACTTCCGGTCGTTTACAGCACGCGAACCGCACAAGGTTTCGCCCATGCTCAGGGTTGACATAAAACACCTGGTTCGGAATCGCAACGACGCCAATTTTGTGTGGCAGTTCGGTGCAGAACGCGACACCATCGCCGTCGGAACGAAGCGGGGTGATGTCGACCGTCGTGAAATATGTTGCCTCCGACGGGAACACGTTGAACCCAGCGGCGCAAAGACCAGCCCCAAGACGATCTCGGGTGTCAGCGAGTCCGGCCGCAAGACGATTGAAATACTCATCACCGAGTCGAAGGCCGGCAGCAATTGCCGGTTGAAACGGTGCCCCATTCACATAGGTGAGAAACTGCTTCGCGCTCATCGCAGCTTTGAGTAACTCTCGGGGGCCGCAGACCCAGCCAATTTTCCAGCCGGTCGTATTGAATGTTTTTCCACCTGAAGAAATCGTCAGGGTTCGTTCGCGCATGCCAGGAAGACCGGCCATCGAGACATGTTCGCGACCGTCAAAAATGAGGTGCTCGTACACCTCATCGGTGATGACCATCACATCGTGTTCAAGTGCGAGCGAGGCAATAAAGGTGATCTCTTCACGGGTGAACACTTTTCCTGTCGGGTTATGAGGAGTGTTCAACAAAATCGATCGAGTCCGTGGACTCATTGCCGCTCTCAGTTCATCTTCATCAAACCGGTAACCGTCTGGGGTGGGCCGAAGCAACACCGGAACAACCCGCGCGCCAGAGAGCGCAATGCATGCCTGGTACGAGTCGTACATGGGCTCAAAGACCACAACTTCGTCACCCGGCTCGAGTGTGCCAAGGAGCGCACCCGCGAGAGCTTCGGTCGCGCCAGCCGTGATGAGCACTTCGGTATCGGGGTCAAAGTCGAGCCCCCAGAATCGGCGTTGGTGTTCTGCGACTGCATGCCGTAATTCGGGCACACCAATTCCAGGTGGGTACTGATTTTGCCCGGTCCGAATTGCGTTCACTGCAGCATCGAGAACCTCTGCAGGGCCATCGGTATCAGGGAACCCTTGCCCGAGATTGATCGCCCCAGTTTCGACAGCCAACGCTGACATTGTGGCGAAGATGGTCGTACCAAATGGGGCAAGGCGACTATTTAACGGATCACGCACAACACGATCGTAGGCATCAACTACCCATGATGATCGTGGCAAGGTCATCCGGGTGGCTGAACTGCAGCATGTGCGGGCCATCTAGTTCGACGTACGACCAGCTCGAGTCGTTGCGACAGGCGTGCGCGTACTTGGCGAACGGAGCAGCATCTTCGCCGAGTGCTCGCACGTACGTTCGGCGAATGTGAGAAGGAAGTTGATGTTGCCAAGATGATGTCAATGTTCCAAATGGATGGTCAACGATGTCATCAACGAGTGATTGATACAGCTCGGCGTCACCAACGAGTGCAGCATCGAGGTCGAAGCCAGTAAACGGCAGCATTCCCCCATGATCCTTAGCCTGCTGTTGTCGTTCTTCACTTGGCCCGCAGTCGTCAACAACCGGCGCGTGGGCATCAACGAACACGACGCGTGAGATTCGGTCTGGGATGTTCGCGATCACACCTGTGATGACTCGCCCCCCATAACTGTGTCCGACGAGGGTCACTTCGTTGAGATCATGCTCGACAATGAGACTCTCCACATCATGTATGTGGTCGTCAAGCGAGATATGTGGACCATTTTCGTCACGGCGACTGCCTGCACCCTTCAAGGTCACCACATACGGATGAACCTCATGTGCTCCTAACGAAGCAACAACAGGGTCCCAACACCGCGGACCAACCCAAGCGCCATGAACAAGCACAACGGGTGCAGGAGCGTCATTCGTGGGGGACATGGTGTGTGGTGCAGGTTCGCGCTGCGGAATATTGGCAATACAAGATTGGTTACTCCACTTGAGCCAACGGCAGGCTGACAGTAGCGTAAGCCCAACATCACATCGCTGCGTCACCGACGTAGAACAACAAAGGGACATCATGACCACGATCGACACATCCAAATTGCCAACCCGCCTTCACCACACGGCCTACGTCACAAAAGACCAGGCTGCAACTCGCGCCTTTTACGAGGACATCCTTGGATTCCCACTCATGGCGACATGGTCAGAGCAGGACGAGCTCTTTGGTGCAGTTCGTACGTACTGCCACACGTTCTTCGGTCTCGGAGATGGAAGCGCCTTGGCGTTCTTCCAATTTGCTGACCCAGAAGACCAGGCGCTTTTCGACCCTGATCTCGCTCCATCACCGTTCCGTCATATCGCGCTGCGCGTTACTGAAGATGTGCAAGCTGACCTCGAGCGTCGCCTCACCGACTCAGGCTGGAACCCCGAAGCAACATTCGTGCTCGAGCATGGATACTGCCGTTCGCTCTACACCACCGACCCAAATGGAATGGTGCTCGAATTCACCGTGGACGCACCGGGTGCAGACGAAATCAACGCCGACCGCCAGAAGGACGCACATGACGTTCTTGAGCGGTGGCTTGCGGGCGACCACACCTCAAACAACAACTACCGCTGATCTGTGTTGCTGCGATCGCTGAGATCACAGCAACCGATCACTTCAGAGAGGCACCCCCTTGAACTCTGCAGCGGCTGACCATCAGCCATCATCTTCCCGGGGTCCACTTGATGGACTCATCGTTGCCGACCTGTCACGCGTCCTTGCAGGGCCGTACTGCTCGATGCTGCTGGCTGATCTCGGGGCAACTGTCATCAAGGTGGAAAGCCCTGCCGGAGATGACACACGCACATGGTCACCACCAGAAAAAGATGGCGTGTCGACGTATTACATGGCGATCAACCGCAACAAAAAGTCACTCGTCCTCGACTTCAAAAATGCTGATGATCTTGAGGTCGCGCGGTCTTTGCTCAAGCGAGCGGACATCGCCCTCGAAAATTTCAAGCCAGGTGGAATCGAAAAGTTTGGGCTGGGCTACGACGATGTCAAAGATGACAATCCGGGCTTGATCTACCTCTCGATCAGTGGCTTCGGCACCGAAGGAGGCGCTGGGCTTCCGGGTTACGACCTCGTCGTTCAGGCAGTTTCTGGTCTGATGAGTTTGACCGGTAGCCCCGATGGCGAGCCATTCCGTGCCGGAATTTCGGTCTTCGATGTCATGACCGGCATGCATGGCCTGATCGGCGTTCTCGCTGCACTGAATCAGCGCAATGAGACCGGAGTGGGCCAACACATCAAGGTGAACCTGCTCTCATCAGCACTGTCAGGTTTGGTGAACCACTCGGCATCGTTTACTGCAGCCGGGGCTATTCCGATGCGTATGGGAAATGCGCACCCAAGCGTCTACCCGTACCAGGTCATGCCGACCGCTGATCGCGATGTCATTATCACTGCAGCAAATGATCGCCAGTTCCGTGGTCTGTGCAAGGTGCTCGGCGTTGAACATCTTGCTGATGATGAGCGATTTGCCCGCAACGAAGACCGGACCGCCAACCGAGATGTTCTCCACCCGATGCTGATCGACGCAATGTCGACTTGGTCAGCTGACGATCTCTTCACTCAACTCATGGCTGCCGGAGTTCCGTGCGGGCCAATCAACAACATCGCCGAAGGTGTTGGTCTTGCTGAGCAACTTGGTCTCAACCCCCGTGTAACTCTTGGTGAGGGTGATGCTGCTGTCGATCTTGTGCGTAACCCGATTTCGTTCTCGGGTTCAGAACTCAGCTATCACAGTGCCCCGCCGGCTCTCGGCGCTGATAGTGACGAGATCCGCAACTGGCTGCTCAACAGTTGATCTCCGGTATTTGTCCACCGCTTAACTAGCCCCGAAAGGCTCCTCATGGCTGAAACTCCATCGTTCCGTACTGGCCTCGGTACATCTGATGCCGACTCGATCACACTTCTCGGCAAAGACCTCGCATCCGACATGCTCGGTAAGGTCACCTTCGGCGAATTGGCGTTCTGGCTTGTCGCCAAACGACCCCCGACAGAGAACGAACGAGTCATGTTTGAGTCAGTGCTTGTTGCTCTCGCCGACCACGGCTTCACCCCAACGGCAATCGCCGCTCGACTGACTTACCTCAGCGCTCCCGATTCGATTCAGGGCGCCGTCGCCGCAGGAATTCTTGGCGGGGGATCTCGTTTCCTTGGAGTCACAGAGGATTCCGCCGGTTTCCTTTCTGCTGCGATCGCAGCTGAAGCGTCATTGCCAACCGATGACAACGGTTGGGACGAGCTTGCAATCCGCGTCATTACCGAGACCCGAGCAGCAGGCCGATTTGTTCCTGGTCTTGGTCACCCGGTTCACAAAGTTGGCGACCCAAGAACACCACGATTCTTTGAACTCGCTCGCGAACACGATGCATTTGGCCCGCACCTGTCACTCTTCACCGCAATTGGTCGTGCCCACCCTGAAGTACTTGGACGAACACTTCCGCTCAATGGTGCCGGTGTCTGTGGGGCCGTCCTTGCTGACCTTGGTTTTTCGCCGGCCATCGTTCGAGGTTTTGCGTTACTCTCCCGATGCGCCGGTGTTCTTGGACACATTGCAGAGGAACAGGTCGACCCCATTGCAAACGACATTTATATGAATGTCGACCGCAATATCGACTACGCCCCACCGGCATAAGCCCAGACTGACAGATCTGTCGGTCTGTCTGATCTCACTAACTCACTATCCGCGAGTTGCGTGACTGACGTCACTACTGTTTCCCACCGATGGACCCCCCTGTCCATCAAAGGAGGACCATTTACATATGGCATCAACACCAGGACAAACAAGTAACAGATGGCGCGCGTGGTGTAACGAACACCCCGTTGGCTCCATCGCTCTAGTTGGCGTAATCGCCACGCAGTTGGGCACCTACTTCGGTTATGTGTTCCCTGCATTCGGACTCCCAACCCTTCCATGGCCGTTGTACAACGGTCTGCTCGGACTCGGATTGTCTGAAGGTGCGTACTACGGCGACGACGGCAGCATTCTCGGACAGGCCGGTGTATTCGGTCAGTACCAAATGTTTGTCGACAATCCAGTTGGGACGTTCTTCGTCGGCCAGGCGATGCACTTCGTGAACGGCATTGTGTTCGCGATTCTCTTCGGCCTGATCGCACGTCACTCGCTTCCCGGCAATTCAAAGACCAACAGTGGCAACATCCAGAAGGGCCTCATTTACGGCGTGATCATGACGATCATCTCCGCAGGATTGCTCGTTCCTTACGCATATGTGCAGGGCAACGGCTACGGCTTCTTTTTGTTCGACGGACCTGACGGCTGGAAGCTCCCTGCCGGCATCCTCGTTTGGCACCTTATTTACGGTTACTTCCTCGGCGCGCTGTACCAGCCTGACGACGAATAATCGACACGATCAGAACACTCTGAGCGAAGCCCGGGTCATTGGCCCGGGCTTCGTCGCGTCTACGACGACTCTGCCGGGGTGCGAATCACCATTGCGACTGCACCAAGTACCACGACTCCACCCAGCATTTGCAATGGGGTCAAGCTTTCTCCGTGGATCGGCCAGGCTGAACCGACCGCAACCACATGCATTCCCAGCAGGTACAGCGACGACCGTGCTGCTTCGACATATGCGTGAGCCCAACTCATCAGCACGTGGCCGGTCGCTCCAGTGAAAATTGCGATGAGCAGAATCCACAGCCAATCCATCCCACCGAATTGTTTGAAGTCGGAGATCGATCCGACAAAGAAGATCGGCACAATCGCAGCGATCAGCGCCCAGATATTGACCCCAGACATCCACTCAATGGGATCGACGTCGGTACCCGATCGAGCGATACGAGTGAGCACCCAGTAGACGCTAAATGTCAGCAGGGCGCACACGGCCCACAGCACTCCCAGCGCACTCGCCCGCACCTCTGATTGTGCACTGAGAATCACGATTGCCGTACCTGAAACACCGACAAGCGTCCATAACACCTGACGGAGTCGCGGCTTTTCACCAAATATCGGTCCGGCAAGCAAGAGGAGGAGCGCCGGCTGGGTAGCCACCGTCGTCGACAGCACCGAAACGGTTGCCTCTTGCAATGCCGCAAACACAAACAGCAAGTTGGTGCCGAATGCCAACCCGGGCCACATGGTCGTCCGGATGAGTTTGAACGACATCCGTCCGCCACGAGCAAGCAGCAGCCCAATGAGTAGTGGAGTCGACAACAAGAACCTCATCGTCACCCCCACAACTGGTGGAGCGGTCACGAGTTTGGTCAGCGGAGGGCCGAGGCCAAATAGCACGACGACGATTCCGACAACGACGAGCGGGAGGTAGGCCGCAACCTGAGGTTTCTCAGGATGGCTCTGCATTGTCACAGCCTCAGTCTGGCGATGTCATCGTGCTTTGGTCGTGTCGGAGCAGTTCGAGTTGTCGGACTCCGCTAACTTTCAGGGTCACTGCACAGCCCGGCGGTCGTTCCGTCGGTCGTCCCGCCGCAGGTGGCACCGAAGTTCTCGTCATCTGAACCAACCTCTGAGAAGTAGAACAGTTGATCACAGGCTTCCATATCTCCTGCGGCACAGTTCTCTCGATAATCGACATCGAAGTTGACGCAATTACCGCCGTATTCAGAGCCGGATGTATTTCCACAGGTTCTGCCGAACTCTTCTTCGTCTGACCCGTACGGAGCAGCGAGGTACAGGTCATCACATGCCTGAAGATCACCATCTGCACATTCGGCGTACTTCTCATCAAGGAACGCTTGATCGACGTCTGCCGCAGAGGTGTCACCGTCACCAAACTCATCATCGGTCGACTCATCGTCAGTCGAAATTCCGAAGAGACTCTCTAATCCGCACTCGATCGCGACCTCTGCCATCACTTCAATGAATTCGACCGTTTCTTCCTCAGTTGCTGTGTCTCCGGCGAGCAAGGCATCCAAGAAACCAGAGTCACTCGTCAACAAGCAGGTCGCTTGCTCTGTTGTAATGCCAAGTTCGGAGGCAATGTCAGCAACGGCGACTCCTGGTGCGCACTCGATGAGCGCAGCTGAAATAAGTGCCCCTGTTCCTGAAACCGCATCAACAAGAACGGCATCGTCGTTGAGCATCGAGTCAACCAAACAAGTGAACTCTTGTTCTGAAAGTTGATCAAGACTGCCGTCGCCGCCTGAGATCAGTTGAAGAGCTGCTTCACCATCGCATTCGAGTAGTACTCGCATAAGTGACAGTTGCACTCCTGGTGACTCATCACCAGCGATGAGTGCGTCACCAAGTTCGTCATCTGCAGCAATGGTGTTCAACATGCACAACTGGTTGTCTGACGAGAGCCCTTGAAATGCTCCTTCGGCGAGTGTTGCTGATGCTCGAAGATCTGCGATGCGGTCATCTGAGACATCGGCGGATGTAGCCGGCTCGTCGGAATCAGCTGCCTCGTCGGTGGTCGACCCTCCACACGCCGTCATGGTGAGAGCGACCACTGCAGCAAACGCAGCGATTGACGACTTAGCAGTTACTCGAGGGGACATA